>NZ_DBNHSF010000151.1:0-8754 GCF_057143545.1 Candidatus Andeanibacterium sp. | reverse complement strand
GAACGGGCCAAGGCCGCGGCTATGGAAGCCGAAAAGGCCACGCTGGAAAATGTCCGCGAGCGTGCAAGGCGTTCCGAAGCGGCCTGGCGGCAGATGGCCGACCGCGCGCTGATGATCGAAAAGGACCGCAAGATTGCCGAGAAGGTCAAGGCCGAGCGGATCGCGGCGGAGCGTGAGAAGGTCGCGGGTTAAGGGACTGCTTACCCGGCCAATTTCCAACTAGGTCAACCCCGCTGCCCTGAGCAGCGCCACGGTGCTGGCGTCGAATTCGACCCCGCCGGCCTCGATATCTTTCGCCAACTTCTTGCCGAGTTCGACCCCGAACTGGTCGAACGGGTTGATCCCCATCAGCACCGCATTGGCGAAGGTGCGGTGCTCGTGGAAGGCGATCAGCGCGCCGAGCGTGGCCGCGTCGAGATCGTCGCACAGGATCGTCGCGCTGGGTCGGTCGCCGGGGAATGCGCGCGCCGGGTCCTTCCCGTCGGCGCTCATGTTCCCGCCCGCCATCAGCGCCGCGCCCTGCGCGAAGCAATTGGCCAGCAGGATCCGGTGATGCGCCGGATCGAGATCGTCGCCCGGCGCAATGCTGGCAATGAAATCGACCGGGACAAGGTTGGTCCCCTGGTGGAGCAGCTGGAATACCGCATGCTGGGCATCGGTCCCCACCCCGCCCCAGGTGATGGGCGCGGTCGGCCCGCTGACCGGTGAGCCGTCCGACTTCACGCTCTTGCCGTTCGATTCCATCTCCAGCTGCTGGAGGTAGTCGGGCAGCAGCGCGAGCCGCTCGTCATAGGCGAAGCAGGCGCGCGTCTGGCAGCCCCTGATCCGCGTGTAATAGAGATCGGCGAAAGCCGCACGCAGCGGCAAATTGGCCGCGCCGTCGGTATCGCGGAAATGGACATCGACCGCGGCCGCGCCTTCGAGCATGGCGGCGAAATCGTCCCACCCGACCGCCAGCGCGACCGGGAAGCCGATCGACGACCAGATCGAATAGCGCCCGCCGACGCCCTCGTCGAACGGCAGGATGCGGGTCTCGTCCACACCCCATTCGACCGCCTTTTCGGGATCGGCGGTCAGTGCGATCACCCGTCCCATCGGGTCCGCAACCCCATTCGCCGCCAGCCAGTCGAGTGCCGATTGGGCATTGGTCATGGTCTCGATCGTGGTGAAGGTCTTCGATGCGACGGCGATCAATGTCGCCTCGGGATCGCACGCCCTGAACGCTTCCTCGAGCGCGCAGCCATCGATGTTCGAGACAACGTGGACATCCACCATTGCAAGGTCGCGCGCGAGGGCGTTGATCGCCAGCGCCGGGCCCAGCGCAGAACCGCCGATCCCGACATGGATCAGGTGCCTGATCTCGCCCATCGCGCCTTCATGGATGATCTCGACCAGCAGCTTCATCCGCTGGTGCAGCGCCTGCGCTTCCTCGACGCTCGCTTCCTTGCCGATGCCGCGCTGGGCGGAATGCTCGGCGGCCCTGCCCTCGGTCACGTTGACGATTTCGCCGCCAAACAGCTTTGCCCGCATGCCGGCGAAGTCCATCTCGGTGGCCAGCTCCTCGAACCCGGCGACCAATTCGTCGGTCAAATGGGTCTTCGACCAGTCGAACAGGATCCCGCTGCCGGGAAGTTCCAACCGGCCGGAAAGCCGCTCCACCCGCTGCGGATCGGCAAACAGTTCCTTCAGCGTCTTGCATTCCTGCGACGCCAGTTTGTTCCAGATAGCCGTCGCCCTGTCGCTCATCGTCGCCCCGCAATTGTGCAATGCGGCATCGCTCTAGGCCGTGTCACCTTCATTTGAAAGCTTGACGTTCGGCCCTGGGGCCAACATCTGGGCCGCGATGAGCGAAAACGAAGCAGCGACAGTAGCACAAGCCGAGAAGCCTGCAGGCAAGGTCACGCCGGAGCAGAAGCCGGAAAGCGCCCTCAGCTTCGGCCTGTTCCTGGTCAAGCTGATTGCCATCGTGCTGGTGATCCGGATCTTCATCTTTGCACCTTTCAGCATTCCCAGCGAGAGCATGCTGCCAAGACTGATCAATGGCGACCATTTGATCGCTTCGAAATGGAATTACGGCTATTCCAACAATTCGCTGCCGTTCAACCTCAAGCCGTTTCCCGAAGGAAGAATCTTCGCCAGCCAGCCCGAACGCGGGGATATCGTGATCTTCAAGCATCCGCTTGACGGGATCGACTATATTAAGCGGGTGATCGGCCTGCCGGGCGACCAGATCCAGATGCGCGGCGGGGTGCTGTTCATCAACGGCGAGCCAGTGAAGTAGGAGCGGATTGCCGATTTTGTGGTCGCGACCTCGCCCAACACCAGTTGCCACCGGACCGGCGCCCGGGAACAGACCGGTGCCGACGGAACCCGGCTATGCCGCTATGTCCAGTTCCGCGAAACCCTGCCCAACGGGGTAAGCTATAATGTCGTCGATTTCGGGGCGACCATGGAAGATGACACCCCTATCTTCACCGTCCCGCAGGGCGAATTGTTCCTGATGGGCGACAATCGCGACAATTCGCAAGACAGCCGTAGAAATGCGGTGAGGGGCGGCTGGATCGGCATGGTTCCGCAGGACAATCTGGTCGGCAAGGCCCAGTTCATGATGTGGTCGACCGATGGCGGGGCATCGTGGCTGCTGCCATGGACCTGGTTCACCAATACCCGCTGGAGCCGTATCGGGGACGCGATTTGACCTCCCGCGAAATGCTGCGGGCCGAAACCCGCGAATTCCTTGCAGGCATCGGCTTCGCTCCCGCCGGCAAATTGTCCCTCTGGCGGGATGCCCTGACCCATGGCAGCACCGGTTCGGCGCGGAATTACCAGCGGCTCGAATTCCTTGGCGACCGGGTGCTAGGCCTGGCCATTGCCGAATGGCTCTATGAACGGGAGGACGATGTCAGCGAAGGGCGGCTCTCGCAGCGCCTCAATGCCCTTGTCAGCCGCGAAATGTGCGCGGCAATCGCCCGCGAAATCGGCCTGTCCGCCCATATCGAGCTCGGCGCGCAGGCGCGTTCGGATGGCGGAACCGACAGCGACAATATCCTTGGCGACGTGATGGAAGCGCTCCTTGGTGCAAGCTTTCTCACCCAGGGATACGAGGGCACGCGCCCGATAATCCGCAAGCTGTGGAACGAAGCGATTGCCGGTTCGGCGGGTCAGCGCAAACACCCCAAAAGCGCGCTCCAGGAATGGGCCGCGGGCAACAACCGGAAAATGCCCGAATACAGCGTGATCGACCGCTCGGGTCCCGATCACGCGCTTCACTTCACCGTCTCGGTGTCGATCAAGGGCGTTGGCGAGGCGCAAGGCAGCGCCGCCAGCAAGGCGGAAGCCGAAAAGCGCGCCGCACAGGCATTCATGGAGCGGTTCGGATGAGCGGCGCAATCCCACGATGCGGGATCGCGGCGGTCGTCGGCGCGCCCAATGCCGGCAAATCCACGCTGGTCAATGCGCTGGTCGGTCAGAAGGTCGCCATTGTCAGCGCCAAGGCGCAGACCACCAGGGCGCGGCTGATGGGCATTGCCATCGAGGGGCCGGCGCAAATCATCCTGGTCGATACGCCGGGCATCTTCGAGCCCAAGCGAAGGCTCGACCGGGCGATGGTCAGCGCCGCCTGGGAAGGCACGCAGCAAGCGGACGCGGTGTTGCTGGTGGTTGACCCGGTCAAGCAGCGACGCCACGAATTGCTGCCCTTGCTCGAAGGCCTGAAGGAGCGGCCGGAGCGCAAGCTGCTGGTGCTCAACAAGGTCGACGCATCGCCGAAGGAGCCGCTGCTGGCATTGGCAAAGGAGTTGTCCGACCTGGTCGCCTTCGAAGAGGTCTTCTTCGTGTCGGCACTGACCGGTGACGGGATTGCCGAACTCAAGGCCCATTTGGCGGGCCTCATGCCCGAAGGTGAATGGCACTATCCCGAAGACCAGGTTTCGGATGCCAGCGAGCGGCTGCTGGCCTGCGAGATCACCCGCGAGCAGCTCTACGCGCAACTCCACGACGAATTGCCGTATGATTCAGCCGTCCGGCCCGAAAGCTACACACAACGCAAGGACGGCAGCGTCGAAATCCGCCAGCAGATTGTCGTCGGCCGCGCGAGCCAGAAGCCGATCGTGCTCGGCAAGGGAGGTCAGCGGATCAAGGCGATCGGCGAGGCCGCGCGCAAGGAACTGTCCGAACTGCTCGGCGCGAAGGTGCACCTCTTCCTCCACGTGAAAGTGGACGAAAACTGGGACGAAAACCGCGAAATCTTCGAGGAGATCGGCCTCGACTGGGCGCGCTAGATGCCGCTCAGTTCATCGCCAGTTCGGTGCTGTCCCTGAATTCGAAAGTCAGCGGGAATACATATTCTACAGCTTCCCCGCCGGCCGAACGCTTGACCGGAAGCGCAACCGTCTTCGCTTCGGCGCAGGCGGTCCTGGCATAGGCATCGAGCACGCCGTCCGCCGGCTCGCAGGCCGAAACCGCGCCTTCCCTGTCGACCTCGACAACCACGTTGGAGCGCACCGGCTTTTCGAGCGAGCGGACCGGAAGCACGATGTCGGCCTCAAGCTCTTGCTTCTCCAATTGGGTCCCATCGGCAAGGACAACCGAACCCAGGAAAGATCCGTGGACCGCCTCACCGTTCGAGTTGCGCGCGACCGCAACCTTCATGCCGACGATCTCTTCGCAGGCGGAAGCGGCCGCCTTGACGTCTCCGATGACTCCACGGACATCGCAGGACAGGATCAGGCCCTGCGGGTCGACAAACGCTTCGTACCAGACGGCAGCAAGGTTTGATTCCACCACGTCTCGTGAAAGGTTGCGCTCGATATCTCGCGCAAGATTGGTTTCGCCATCGGGCAAGGCCATCGCCATTGCCCCAGCCATGACAAGCAGCATCGCTCTACTCCTAGCAGTTGTCGTTTGGCAGGATAGTATCGCATGTCGGCAAAACTGCAAATTTCGGAATATTCTATCAGGCCTTTGCTTTGGACGGGACCTTTTTCCTGCCGCCGCGCTTCTTCTTGGCCGGGCCCTTGGCAGCACGGGCATCGATCAGCGCGATCGCCTGTTCGGCGGTCATATCCTCGGGCTTCACATCCTTGGGAATGGTCGCGTTGACACTGCCGTCGGTGACATAGGGGCCATAGCGCCCCGGCAGGACCTTGATTTCGCCACCGCTGGTCGGGTGTTCGCCCAGCGTCTTGATCGGTTCGGCCTTTGCCCTGCCGCCGCCATTCTTGCGGTTGGCGGCTTCGGCCAGCAACGCGACTGCCGCATTCATCCCGGTCTCGAAAACGTCGCGCGTCGAAGCGAGCTTCGCATATTTCCCGTCATGGGAAAGGTAAGGCCCGTAACGGCCGATACTGGCGGTGATCGGCAGCCCGGTTTCGGGATGCTCGCCCACTTCGCGCGGCAAGCCGAGCAGCTTCAGGGCCCATTCGAGGTCGAATTCGGGCAGGTCCTTCGGGATCGAGGCGCGCCTGGCTTCCTTGCCTTCGCCGAGCTGGATATAGGGCCCGAAGCGCCCTGTCTTGCGCCGGACTTCAAGCCCGCTCTCCGGGTCGGTGCCCATTACCGCATCTTCGTCCCCTTGTTCGCCATTGGCGCCCTGGGCGAAGCGGCGGGTATAGTTGCATTCGGGGTAATTCGCACAGGCAACGAATGCGCCGTAGCGGCCACCGCGCAGGGCTAGCCTCCCCCCTTCGCGGCCCTCCGCAAGGCACAACGGACAGGCGCGCGGATCGGAGCCGTCCCCGGTTGCCGGGAACAGGTAGTCGGACAGGAACTCGTCGAGCGCCTCGGTCACTTCAGAAGGCTTTTGCTCCATCACCTCGTCCGACTTGGGCTTGAAATCGCGCCAGAAGTCTTCGAGCAGCTTCTTCCACGCCATTCGCCCGCCCGAAACGTCGTCGAGCTCGTCCTCCATCTCGGCGGTGAAATCATAAGCGACGTAACGCGGGAAGAACCGTTCGAGGAACGCGGTGAGCAAGCGTCCGCTCTCCTCGGCAAAAAAGCGGTTGCGCTCGGTGCGGACGTAATTGCGATCCTTGAGCACCTGGATCGTCGAGGCATAGGTCGAAGGCCGCCCGATCCCGAGTTCCTCGAGCTTCTTGACCAGGCTGGCCTCGGAATAGCGCGGCGGCGGCTGGGTGAAATGCTGGCTCGCCTCGACGGCCTTCTTGGCCGGGCAATCGCCCTTGGCGAGCACCGGCAGCAAGCCCTCCTCGCCATTCTCGTCGTCGTCGTTACGTCTGTCTTTGCCCTCTTCATAGACCGCGAGGAAGCCGGGGAACTTGACCACCTGCCCGGTCGCGCGCAGCTCGTGGCGGCCGGTCGCCTCGCGCAGGGTCACGGTCGTGCGTTCGAGGCTGGCGGCGGCCATCTGGCTCGCCATCGCGCGCTTGAAGATCAGTTCATAGAGCTTGGCTTCGTCGCCCGAACCGGCATGATCGCGCGTGAAATCGGTCGGGCGGATCGCCTCGTGGGCTTCCTGCGCATTCTTGGCCTTGGTCTGGTAGATGCGCGGCTGTTCGGGCAGGAAATGTCCCGAAAAGCGATCCGAAATCGCCTTGCGCGCTGCCGAAATGGCGCTTGCGTCCATCTGCACGCCATCGGTCCGCATATAGGTGATCGCACCGGCCTCGTAGAGATGCTGGGCGCAGCGCATGGTGTGGCTGGCGGAAAAGCCGAGCTTGCGGGCGGCTTCCTGCTGCAGCGTCGAGGTTGTGAAGGGCGGCGCCGGATTGCGCCGCATCGGCTTGGTCTCGACCTCTTCGACCGTGAATCGTCCGGCCTCGACCGCCTGCTTCGCGCGTTCTGCCGTCGCGCCATCGCCGAGCGACAGTTTCTCCAGCTTCTCGCCATCGAAACGCACCAGCCGCGCCGAAAACTCGGTCCCGTCATGTTCAAGCGTGGCGGCGACCTGCCAGTATTCCTCGGGCCTGAAGATCTCGATCTCGTGCTCGCGCTCGCAGATCAGCCTGAGCGCGACCGACTGGACCCGGCCCGCGCTCTTGGCCCCCGGCAGCTTGCGCCACAGCACCGGCGAGAGCGTGAAGCCGAACAGGTAATCAAGCGCGCGGCGGGCGAGATAGGCATCGATGAGGTCGTTATCGAGATCGCGCGGCGCTTTCATCGCCTCGGTCACCGCCTGTTGGGTGATGGCGTTGAAGGTCACCCGGTCGACTTCCCTGGGCAGCGCCTTGCGCTTGGCGAGCAATTCCCTGACGTGCCAGCTGATCGCTTCGCCCTCGCGGTCGGGGTCGGTCGCGAGGATCAGCCGGTCGGCGCCCTTCGCCGCGTCGACGATTGCCTTCACTCGGGCGGCCTTGTCGCGATAGGTGTCCCAATCCATCGCGAAATCCTCGTCCGGGCGCACCGAGCCGTCCTTGGGCGGCAGGTCGCGGACATGGCCGTAGGAGGCGAGGACCTTGAAGTCCTTGCCCAGATATTTCTCGATTGTCTTCGCCTTGGCCGGCGACTCAACGATTACCAACTGCATGGATTACTCGAACGGCCCCTCGCACATACGCACGCGCGAGGATGGTTTGCGGGATTTCGATTCGTCAAGCGATCAGTCGAAGACTTCAGTGAGTTGCTGCGACGCGCCCTGTAGCCTGTGAAACAGGAATACGCCCAGTCCGACTGTCAGCACCGTCGCGAGTTGCTGCACCAGATGCAGGCCAATCATGGTTCCCAGGCCTTGCTGCCCCGAAGTGTCGAAGCCGCCCAGTAACGACGCGCCCGCGATGGCTCCACTCAAGCCGATGACGACAACAGCTGCCAGGACATAGGCGATGATGACATGCCGGCTGTTGCCCTTGACCATATTCCAGCTGGCCGACATCGCATCGATAATTCCCATGCGCTCGACGATCAGGAAAGCCGGGGCCGCAGCCCAACGCGCTGCGAAGAGCAATCCCGGCACAATTAGGAACAGGAAGCCGAAGCCCGTGCCCAGACCAATCAGGATCGCCTGAAAGAAGAACGCGAAAAACCTCCGGCCTGCTCCCGCGTTCAGAACGGTCGAACCGCGCAGCATGCTTTCCCACAGCAGATATTGGCCGACGATGGCGATCGCAGCGAATGCCAATCCGCTGATTCCTGCACCAATCCCGAAAACAGCCAACGCCCAATTGGGCAATTCGAAACCGGCGACCGTCGATCCGACATTCGAAAACGTCCATTCAATGGAAGCGCCAAGAACGGTGAAGATCGCGAGATAGACCAACACAGCCTGGCTGTTTTGCTTCAACGTATCGAATGTGCCGGTAATCACTTGTCCAACATCGAGTTGGTCATTCATCTGCTGTCTCCCCCGATCTCTTGTTTGCAGAAAAAGCGTTTCCATTCAACGGCAAGGACACCAACCTAAAACTGCAAAGATACTTTGCCCCCTGCATGGCGCAGAAGCTGGCCCGACAGCTCCAGTTCGAGCAGAGCCATCTGCACTGACGATGCGCTTTCGCCCGACTGGCGGATAAGCTCGTCGACCGCGACTGGCGCGGTGCTGAGCAGGTCGCCAAGTTCGGCCGGCTCGGCAAGCTCGTCCTCGGCGAAATCGAACACCGTTCCGGCAGCTTCGCGGAAGCTCGAGCGCGGCTTGCCATCGAAGCCCGCAACCAGCTCGATCACGTCCTGCGCCGTCTGCACCAGCACGGCGCCCTCGCGGATCAGCTGGTTGCAGCCCTGGCTGCGCGCATCGAGCGGCGAACCGGGGATCGCCATGACTTCGCGACCGGCCTCCCCTGCCAGCCGCGCGGTGATCAGCGA
>NZ_DBNHSF010000150.1:0-15657 GCF_057143545.1 Candidatus Andeanibacterium sp. | reverse complement strand
CCGAACAGGCCCTTGGCGAAATCGGCGGCATCGTCGAGCACGCTGCCATCGCCGTCGCGATCGAGCATCTGCAGGATGCCGGCGGCCTGCGGATTATCGACCACCATGCGGGCGAACTCGGTCAGCGAGCCTTCCCCGCCGATATGTTCGACGATCTGGTTCAAGGTGCCTTTGGGCAGCCCGGTCTTGGCCGAAGCCAGGTCGACCGTGTCGCCCTGCATCTGGTGGGCATGGCCAAGGGCGGCGATCGCCTTTTCCGCCATGCCGGGATCGATTCCGACCTTTTCGGCAAGGTTGGTGACATCGTCGGGCGCGCCGCCGATCGCTTTCAGGACATCGTCAAATACACTCATGGGTCATCCTCCTCTGTCGGGAAACCATGAATTGGCATGATGCGCCAATGAGGCATTGCCGCAAGTCAAAAAGCAAACGGGGCGGAACCTTTCGGCCCGCCCCGCACGCCTTTCGATTTCGCTCGCGTCTCAGGCGGCGGGTGCCGCTTGCCTCACGCCTTCATCGACATGTTCCGCAAATTGCTGGAAATTATCGACGAACAGCTGGACCAGCCTTTGCGCCGTGGCATCGTACTCGTCCTTGTCCGCCCAGGTGCTGCGCGGATCGAGCACCGACTGGTCGATCCCGGCTTCGGCCAGCGCGGGCACATAAACCGGCACGTCGAAGCCGAAATTCTCGTCCTTGCGAAACTCGACGCCATCCATCTTGCCGTCGAGCACGGCATTCAGCAGGCCGCGCGTGGCCTTGATCGGCATGCGCTTGCCAACCCCGTATTTGCCGCCGGTCCAGCCGGTATTGAACAGCCAGCACTGAACCCCGCCCTTGGCGATCCGCTCCTTGAGGAGGTTGCCGTAGACGCTGGGGTGGCGCGGCATGAAGGCGGCGCCGAAACAGGTGCTGAAGGTTGCTTCCGGCTCGGTCACGCCGATCTCCGTCCCGGCCACCTTGGCGGTGTAGCCCGAGAGGAAATAATACATCGCCTGGTCGGCAGTCAGCCGCGCGATCGGAGGCAGCACACCGAAGGCATCCGCGGTAAGCATGATCACATTGCTCGGCGCGGGGCCGAGATTCTTTTCGCTGCTGTTGGGGATGAACTCGATCGGATAGGCGCCGCGCGTATTCTCGGTCTTGCTGGCGTCGTTGAAATCCAGCTCACGCGTGTCATCGTCCATCGCGACGTTTTCGAGAATCGTACCGAACATCTTGGTAGTGGCGTAGATCTCCGGTTCGCCTTCGGCCGAAAGGTTGATCATCTTGGCGTAGCAACCGCCCTCGAAGTTGAACACGGCGGTGTCCGACCAGCCGTGCTCGTCGTCGCCGATCAGAGTGCGGCTGGCATCGGCCGAAAGCGTCGTCTTGCCGGTACCCGAAAGACCGAAGAAGATCGCGCTCTTGCCGTCCTTGCCGATATTGGCCGAACAATGCATCGGCATCACGCCCTTTTCCGGAAGCAGGTAGTTCAAGAGGCCGAACACGCCCTTCTTCATCTCGCCCGAATATTCGGTGTTGCCGATCAGGATCAGCTTGTCGGTGAAGCTGACCGCAATCACCGTGTCGCTGCGGCAGCCGTGGCGAGCCGGATCGGCCTTGAAGCTGGGCAGGTTGATGATCGTATATTCCGGAACGAATCCGGCCAATTCGTCGGCCCCGGGGCGCACCAGCAGGGTGCGGATAAAGAGATTGTGCCATGCCATCTCGTTGATGACGCGCACATTGACCCGGTATTCCGGCTGGCTGCCGCCGAACAGGTCGGCAACGTAGAGTTCCGCCTGGCCCGCCAGCGCGGCGAGGAAGTCGGCCTTGAGATTGGCATAGTGCTCGGGCGACATCGGCTGGTTGATCGCGCCCCAGTTGATCGTGTCTTCGGTGATCGCATCGCGGACGACAAATTTGTCCTTCACGCTGCGCCCGGTGAACTTGCCGGTATCGACGAGCAGCGCGCCATCCCGGGTCAGCCTGCCCTCGCCCTTCTTCAACGCGTGCTCAACCAGCGCGGGCGTTCCCAGATTGGCGTAAATCGTTGCGGCAGTGCTGATGCCCTGGCGTTCGAGCGGATGGGAAAGAGGGGAAGTCAAAACAATCTCCGAAAACCGATAAGAGTGCGAAGAACCTTGGAATTCTGCGGCATGGAAACGCGACTGCGCATAGTCGCCGAATCTCCTCGCGTCAATTTGGCGCACGCAGCATGGATTTCCTTCTTTTATTCAGTTATTTACTGCACCTGCGCTGAGATCGATCCCGCGACAGGCGTTGTCTATCCGGGGACGAAAGGCTAATTCCAGCCAAAGCAACGATGATGAGTAGAGGGCCGATGGCCACCGAAACAGGCCCGACACTTACCCCGGCAGAGCATCAGGAAAGCCCCGGTGGCGATACTCCGGCGCAGCAGGTGATTGCCCTGGTGGACGACGATCGCAACATCCTGACCAGCGTCTCGATCGCGCTTCAGTCGGAAGGATTCATGACGCGCGTTTACAGCGACGGTGCATCCGCACTCAAGGCGCTGACCGACAACCCGCCCGATCTCGCGGTGTGCGACATCAAGATGCCGCGGATGGACGGCATGGACTTGCTGGCGCGACTGCGCGAGAAGTCCGAATTGCCGGTGATCTTCCTTACCAGCAAGGACGACGAACAGGACGAGGCGGCAGGTCTGGCGATGGGGGCCGACGATTACATCGCCAAGCCCTTCAGCCAGAAGCTCCTGATCGCCCGCATTCGCGCGATCCTGCGGAGGGCCGCGACCAAGCCGTCCGTTCCCGGAGAGAACGTCGAGGAGGAATCGCAAGAACTGCTCGTGCGCGGGCGGCTTTCCATGGACGCTTCGCGCCATCGCATTACCTGGGAAGGAAAGCCGGTTTCGCTCACGGTCACCGAATTCCTGATCCTCGAAGCGCTGGCGCAACGTCCGGGCGTGATCAAGAGCCGCAACCAGCTGATGGATGCGGCATATCCCGACGATGTGTTCGTCGACGATCGGACGGTCGACAGCCACATCAAGCGCATGCGGCGCAAGTTCCGCACGGTCGATCCGGCGTTTTCGGCCATCGAAACCTTGTATGGAGCGGGCTACAGCTATTCGGATGGCTGACGCGGGCGATCCGGCAGCGACGACAAGGCGCTTCGAGCGGCCGGAATTCGGCGCGCGCACGTCGCTCACGATCCG
The DNA here is from genome assembly GCF_057143545.1 of Candidatus Andeanibacterium sp. Classification (NCBI taxonomy): domain Bacteria; kingdom Pseudomonadati; phylum Pseudomonadota; class Alphaproteobacteria; order Sphingomonadales; family Sphingomonadaceae; genus Candidatus Andeanibacterium; species Candidatus Andeanibacterium sp. The sequence continues at coordinate 12,476 of NZ_DBNHSF010000150.1, read as the reverse complement.
CATCCTGACCTTCAACATTATCGCCCTGTCGCTGCTCGCAGGGAGCTTCTTCTACCTCGACAATTACCGCCGCCAGCTGCTCGAGGAGCGCTTCCGCCTGGCCCGCAGCGAAGCGCAGATCACGGCCGAGGCGCTGGTCGGGGCCAGCCCCGAGCGGCTCGATCCGCTGCTGGTCCAGATCGGGCGGGAACAGCGGTTGCGGCTGCGGCTCTACGATCCCGAGGGTCAACTCCTGCGCGACAGCTTCGAGCTGGCCGAGCCCTCGTTCGAACTCGTCGATCCCGCCAGCGAGCCCTGGTACCAGGAAGCGGCCCGGATGATCGACCGCGGGATGGACGCAATCCTGTTCGCCGAACCGGTGCCGCCTTATCGCGAGCCGGAGACGCCGGGGGCCGAAGCTTGGCCGGAGCTGCAGCTCGCACGCGCCGAGGGGCGCACTCAGGTCTTCCTGCGCTATGCCCCCGACCGGACCCCGGTGATCACGGCAGCGGCTCCGGTCGGCAAGATCGGCCAGACCCTGCTGACCACACGCAACGCCCGCGACATCACCCAAGCCGTGCGCGATGCGCGCCAGACGCTCGCGATCGTTGTCGCGCTGGCGGTGATCATTTCGATCCAGCTCTCGCTCTACCTGGCCCGCACGATCGTGCGGCCCTTGCGCGCGCTGGTACGCGCCGCGGTGCGTGTGCGACTGGGCCGCGATCGCGCGGTGGTGGTTCCGCGCCTGCCCGAGCGTCGCGACGAAATCGGACTGCTCGCGCGCGCCATTTCGGACATGACGACCGCCTTGCGCCAGAGAATCGATGCGGTCGAAAGCTTCGCCGCCGATGTAGCGCATGAACTGAAGAACCCGTTGGCATCGCTGCGCAGCGCGCTCGAATCGCTCGGCAAGGTCGAGGATCCCGAATTGCGCGGCAAATTGACCGGAATTGCCTTCCACGACGTCCAGCGGATCGACCGGCTGGTGAGCGAGATCGCCGATGCGAGCCGGATCGATGCCGAACTCAGCCGCGCGACATTCGAACCCGTCGACCTCGCGCGGCTGATCGACAATGCGGTGGGCGCCCGCGAACACCTGATGGACGAAGACTCTCCAAAGATGTTCGTTACTCGGAAGAATGGCGGCCCGTTCCTCGTGCTGGGCGTCCCGGCAAGGCTCGAGCGGGTGATCGAAAACCTGCTCGATAACGCGGTCTCCTTCTCGCCCCCGGCTGGCAGGATCGAGATCGCCCTCTCTTCCGCTGGCGGCAATGTCGAAATTCGCATCCTCGACGAGGGCCCAGGCATTCCCGAAGCGGAGCGCGAACAGGTCTTTCGTCGCTTCCATTCGGTCCGCCCCGAGCCCGAAGGCTTCGGCGATCACAGCGGGCTGGGCCTCGCAATCGCGCGGACGATCGTCGAAGCGCATGACGGCAGCCTGGCGATTGCGGATTCACCGGACGGAGCGAACGGCGCCTGCTTCGTGATCACGATTCCGGCGGCGGAAGAGTGATGCCCGGATCGCTGAGGCAGGCCAGCTGTGTCGCCATTGGCGGACGCGGGATCCTGATCGAAGGCGAGCCCGGAAGCGGGAAGTCGAGCCTGGCATTGGCGCTGATCGACCGCGGCGCCGAGCTGGTGGGAGACGACGGCGTTCTGCTCGAGAACCGCAACGGGACATTGTGGGCCAGCCCGCCCCCCACCATTGCCGGGAAGCTGGAAATCAGGAATGTCGGGATCGTCGAATTGCCGTGTGTCGAGGCGCGGGTCGCGCTTCTGGTCCGCCTTGATCGCGCCGCCGAGCGCTTTGTGGAGGAACCCGAACGCACAGACATCGAGGCCGCAAGCGTGCCTGTTGTCCGATTGTGGCCCGACACACCGATCCTGGCGCTGCGGGCGGAATGGGCGTTGAAGCTTCACGGGCTAGCATGAGCGAGCCCGCCCTCACCCCCTTCACATTCGCACCTCGCAAGCGCACACAGCACGGCCATGCCCAGCGAATCGTTCGAGACCGGCACCGACAAACGGCAACGCATCCTGCTGGTCACCGGCATGCTGGGCGCGGGCAAGACCACCGCCCTGCGCGAACTCGAAGACATGGGCTGGGAGGCGATCGACAATTTCCCGGTCCGCTTGCTCGACCGGTTGATCGCTGCCGAGACGGAAGCCGGAGCCGGCATCGACGCACCGCTCGCGATCGGATTCGATTCGCGTACCCGCGGCTTCGTTCCGGCCGACATCATCGAGCTGGTGAAGCAATTATCGGATCGCGACGACCTCCTCGTCACTACGCTGTTCCTCGATTGCGCCGACCATGAGCTCGAACGCCGTTACAACGAAACCCGCCGCCGCCACCCGCTGGCCAGCGGCATTCCCGCAAGCGATGGCATCGCCGCAGAGCGCGAATTGCTTGCCCCGCTCAGGCGCTGGGCCGACGCGGTCATCACCACCACCGCATTCTCGGCCAATCTTCTCCAGCAGGCCATCAGGGAGCAATTCGGCGGCCATTCCGGCGAAACCATGACTGTTACGGTCTCCAGCTTCGGCTTTGCCCGCGGGATGCCGCCAGTCGCGGACCTGCTGTTCGACATGCGCTTTCTCGACAATCCGCATTGGCAGGAGGAATTGCGCGAACTGACCGGGCTCGACCGGGCGGTCGCCGAACATATACGCAGCGACCCGGCGTTTGCGCCCTCCTTTGCCAGGGTTTGCGACCTGGTTCTCGACCTGCTTCCCCGCTACGCCCAGCAGGGCAAGGCCTATGTCAACATCGCGTTCGGTTGTACCGGAGGAAGACACCGGTCCGTTTTCGTTACCGAAGAGCTCGCCGCCGTCCTAAGGGAAGCCGGCTACGCACCCACTGTCCGGCACCGCAATCTCGGTTCGCGCAGGGCGGAATTGCTCGAAGGCGCGCATCAATCATGACCAATCCTTGCATTTCGCAGCCATTCGGGATTAAGGCGCGCGCTTTATTGTCTCCGCCCATGGCGTCGCACAGGTTCGAAAGCTCACTCTCCAGATGATCGGAATGATACTCGTGACCCACGGTCAATTGGCCGAGGAGTTCGTCAAGGCAATGGAGCACGTCGTCGGGCGGCAGGAATCGGTTGCCACCGTCTGCATCGGCCCGAAGGACGATGTCGAGGCGCGCCGCCGGGAAATCGCCGAGGCGATCGAACGGGTTGAAGACGGCGACGGCGCCGTGATCCTGACCGACCTGTTCGGCGGCACGCCGTCCAACCTCGCGATATCGCTGATGCAGGAGGGCAAGGTCGAGGTAATCGCCGGGATCAACCTGCCGATGCTGATCCGGCTGGCTGGCGCTCGCAAGAAGATGGGGCTGATGGATGCCGTCGCCGCTGCTCGCGACGCAGGCCGCAATTACATTACGATCGCGTCGGAGTTCCTGGGGCAAGAGGCCTGAACGGGGGGTGTCGGTGTGGGGACCGCGCGCCAGAACATAGAAATCACGAACCAGCGAGGCCTGCACGCGCGCGCCAGCGCAAAATTCGTGGCAGCGGTAGCGAAGTTGCCCGCCGGGACCATGGTCAAGGTCGCCAAGGACGGGGTGGAAGCGCTCGGCAGTTCGATCCTTGGCCTGATGATGCTGGGGGCCGCAAGGGGCGACACGATCGAAATCATCGTCACCGGCGAGGATGCCGAAGCGCTCTGCACCAAGCTCGTCGGCTTGGTGATGGACGGCTTCGGAGAGGATTGAGCAAGGTGACGCGCCGCACGATCACCGGCTTCTCCAATCCGACAGTCAAATATCTCCGTTCGCTGCGGGACAAGAAGCATCGCAGGCGCGAGAGACGTTTCCTGGCCGAAGGCCTCCGGCTGCTGACCGATGCGCGCGAAGCGGGCCACGTTCCCGAGATCCTCGTGATGTCGACCACTCGCGACGAGCATCCGCTGCTGGCCGCGATCGAAAGCGCAGTAGAGGCAGAAGGGGGCGAGATCGTCGAATGCGCGCCCGAAATCCTTGCCAAGATCACCGGCAAGGACAATCCGCAGGCGATCGCCGGGGTGTTTGCCGAATTCGATACCTCGCTCACGGCGCTCGACCGGTCGGCCAGCCCGATCTGGCTCGTGGCGCAGGAATTGCGCGACCCCGGCAATCTGGGAACCATGCTCCGCACCGGCGACGCGGTCGGGGCCGGTGGGTTGATCCTAGTCGACGATTGTGCCGGTCCGTTTTCGGTCGAAGCCGTCCGCGCGAGCATGGGGGCGGTCTTCACCCAGCGGATCGCACAGGCGCGGTGGAGCGAGTTCCTGCCGTGGCTGCGTTCCGGAGAGGGCCAGCTGGTCGGCGCTTCGTTGCGCGAGGCCGTGCCCTATCGCGGTGCAGACTATCGCGCGCCCTGCTTCATCCTCGTCGGCAATGAATCCCGCGGCCTGCCCCGGGATTACGAAGACGCCTGCGACCTGCGCGTGACGATCCCGATGTTGGGCAAGGCCGACAGCCTCAACGCGGCGGTGGCGGCGGCCGTGCTCGCCTATGAAGTGCGTGCCATGCTGAACACCGGCTAGCGGCGCGTTCACCCTGCGCTCAGCCCGTCGCGGCTAGGGAACGGGTGATGCGCCACGCACTTTCCCTTCTGGCGATATTGCCGGCTCTTCCCCTGGCCGGCTGCGTGGCGCAGGCAGCTTCCCAGCATGAGTTGGCCGGAAGCGAATGGCACTTCGTCGCGATCGATGGCGAAGCAGCCGCCGCGAGAGATACGACCCTGATATTCGAGGCCGACAGGGTCAGCGCCAATGTCGGCTGCAACGGCATGGGCGGCAACTGGCGGGTCGAAAGCGACCGGCTGATCGCCGGGCCCATCGTGCAGACCCGGATGTTCTGCCAGGGCAAGGTCTGGGACCAGGAACAGGCGGTAAGCGCGCTGCTGGTTGCCGCGCCGCAAGTCAGGTTCGAAGGCGAAGCCCTGATGCTCGAATCCCGCGCGCACAGCGCCAGGCTCGAACGCCGCATGCAAGGCGGCTGAAGCGTAAAATTTCGCGGCAGGGATTGCTGGCGAGGCTGTGGCTGCGCTAGCGTCCCGGCAAACGGAGTTGGAACATGATCAAGCGCTATCCCGCAATCCTCGGCGTCGCCCTCGCCACTGCAGTCGTCCCGGCGACGGCCCAGTCGCCCTCGCCCACTGCGCAGGCCTGGGCGGTCGAGCACACGGGCTCGGCGATCAATTTCGCCGGCGTCGCCGAAGGTTCGGCCTTCGAAGGAACATTCGGCAATTGGGAGGCCGACATCGCCTTCGACCCCGAACATCTCGACTGGAGCGGGGTCACGGTCACGATCGACCTGACCAGCGCCGACAGCGGTAATCCCGACCGCGACATGCCGCTGCAGGACAATGACTGGTTCGCGACCGCGCTGCACCCGAATGCGACGTTCAAGGCCGACAGTATCACCAGCGATGGCAGCGGGGGCTATGTCGCGGAAGGCGAACTGACGATCCGCGACATCACCAGGCCCGTCAGCCTGCCCTTCACCCTCGCGATCGAGGGCGATACGGCGATGATGCAGGGCAGCGTCACGATCAACCGCCAGGATTTCAAGATCGGGACCGGGACCTGGCAGGACCGCTCGGTCGGCAACGAAGTGACGATCAACGTCTCCGTGACAGCGACCAAGGCGAGCTAGAGCGATTTCGAGCCAGATGAAAGCATCTGGCGACTCGGAAATCGCGGAAAAACAGGGAACTAGAGCGTCGACTTTGATGCAATCAAAGACGACGCCCTAGTCGCCCGCGATGAACGCAATCATCTTCCAGTCGCCGCTCTTGCGGTTTGCCACGATCCGGTAATCGAGCTGGCTCCTTAGGGATTCCTCGGCGATCCAGCCGCTGGTTCCGTCGCCCAGCTTGACCCGGGCAAAGGGCCTTAACTCGCCGTCGAACATTTCCGGATCGAGCTCGACCGCTTCCCATGAGAGGCGCGCCAGGACTTCGGCGTCCGCATTCGGCTCCTTGAGCAGCGGCACATCCTCACCGGTCACCAGCATGGCAACGAACCCGTCGATATCGCCGAAATCCTGCGCGAAATACCAGGGCAGGATGAGATTGCCCTGCCCGTTATCGGCGCAGCCGAGCGGCATGATCTTCTCGAGTTCGAGCCACAATGCGCGGTCGGGCTCGGCGAGGCGCTCTTTCAGGGTGGCGCGCCCTTCGCCGCCGCCGAAATCGAGCTTGATATTGGGATCGGCCAGCGCGAGCAGCGCATCGGCATTGCGGGCGATCACCGCTTCGGCCAGCGCCAGGCGGAATTGATAGGCGCCGTCCACCTCGCCGCATTCGTCGCGCGGGGCGAGCGGGCCCTTGAGCGGCTCCTGCCCCGGCCCGGTCCAGGTCAGGCTGGTGATCAGCGCTTCGGCGGCGGAGGACGGCGGAGCTTCCATCCCGGGCGCAGCTTCCGCCTCTGCGGTTGCCGCGGTTTCCTGCGCGTTCGAACAGGCCGCCAGGGCAACCAGGCAAAACCCAGCCAGCAGTCTCATTTCGCGGTCGGCTCCTTTTCGCTCGCCTGCGCAATGAGGGGTGGGTCCTGAACATCGTCCGAACCATAGCGCGGCGCGCTTTCGACCAGCTGGACCTCCTCGATCTCCTTGCCGATCTCGAGGCCCTTGTCCGCCATGCGCTTGCTCGACGAGAGCACGTTTCGCTCGAAGCTGCCGACAAACTTGTTGTAGTTGTTCACCGCGGTCTCCAGCCCGCCGCCGACGCGCTTGAGATGCTCGGCCGATACTCGCAGGCGATCGTAGAGTTCGGCGCCCATGCGGCCGATTTCCCTGGCTTCGCTAGCCATGCGATCCTGCCGCCAGACCTGCGCGACGGTCCGGGCGATGGCCACGAGGTTGGTCGGCGTCGCCAGCAGGACGCCATTCTTGAAGGCGAAATCCCAAAGCTCCGGATCGTGTTCGAGCGCGGCGGCGACGAAATGCTCTCCGGGAACGAACATCACCACATAGTCCGGCGCTTCCTCGAACTGAGCCTGGTAGGCCTTGGTGCCGAGCTGCTGGACGTGGGTGCGCATGCTCTTGGCGTGCAGGTCGAGATGCCGCTTGCGTTCCTCGTCGTCATCGGCCTCGAACGCGGCCTGGTAGGCATTGAGCGAAACCTTGGCGTCGATCACCAGCTTCTTCTGGCCCGGCACATTGACGATTGCGTCGGGCCGCAGCCGGCCTTCGGCCGTGTCGAGCGAAGTTTCGAGCTGAAAATCCGTATGTTCGGACAGCCCGCATTGCTCGAGCACGTTTTGCAGCGCGCGTTCACCCCAGCGACCTCGGGCCTTGGGGGCATTGGTAAGCGAATTGCCGAGCCGCTGGGCCTCGCGCCGAACCTGCTCCTGACCTTCACGCATCGATTGGATCAGCCCGGTCAGGTGGCCGAAGGCATCGACGCGCTGCTTTTCGAGCCCGGTGACCTGCTCCTCATAGCTCTTGAGCCGCTGGTGCACCGGATCGAGCAGCGCCTTGAGCTTTTCCTCGCTTGCCTTCTCCGAATGTCCGAAGCGCTCCTGCGCCGCCTTGAGGAATTCCTCCTGTGCTTTCGACAACACCTCGCCGCCGGTCGCCTTGAACTGGGCAAGAAGTTCCTCGCGCGCCTTGTTCAGCAATTCGATCTGCTTGTCGAAATTGGCTTCGTTCGCCCTGAGTGTCGCGATCTCGATGCGCGCATCGCCCAGTTCGGCAATCGCGGCCTTGAATTCGGCTTCGTCGCGGGAGCCCCTGCCCCACAACAGCCAGCCGAGCGCCACGCCGAGGAGGAGCGCGACCACCGCCAGCACGACTGCAACAACCGGGTCCATCATCCGTCACCCAACAATGAGAACGAAATGCGAACCTAACCGCCCTGCCCCGGCTTAACAAGGGCGAAGCATCGCCTCTCGACAAGCGATACTTGACGCCAGGCTGCCGCGAACCAGAATCACCCTTGAGATTCGCCCCGCAAAAATTGTATGGGGAGCTTACAATTTCAGAATCGCGAAAACTTCGGAAGCGTGAAATTCCGCTACGCCGCGACAGGACAAGGACGAGTAGAGATGCCCACCGATATCGAGATCGCCCGCAAGGCGAGCATGAAGCCCATCGCCGAGATCGGCGCCAGGCTGGGCATCCCCGATGAATCGCTCGAACCCTACGGCCGGTTCAAGGCCAAGATCTCGATGGACTGGATCAACCAGCAGCAGGATCGCGAAGACGGCAAGCTGATCCTCGTCACCGCAATCAACCCCACCCCCGCCGGAGAGGGCAAGACCACCACCTCGGTCGGCCTGCATGACGGGTTGTGCCGGATCGGCAAGAAGTCGATCGTCGCCCTGCGCGAGCCTTCGCTCGGCCCCTGCTTCGGGGTCAAGGGCGGCGCCGCTGGCGGCGGCTATGCCCAGGTGGTGCCGATGGAGGACATCAACCTCCATTTCACCGGCGATTTCCACGCGATCACCAGCGCGCACAACTTGCTGAGCGCGATGATCGACAACCATATCTACTGGGGCAACGCCCAGAACCTCGACACTCGCCGCGTCACCTGGCGCCGGGTGCTCGACATGAACGACCGGGCGCTGCGCCAGATCGTCAATTCGCTCGGCGGGGTCTCGAACGGCTTCCCGCGCGAAACCGGGTTCGACATCACCGTCGCCTCGGAAATCATGGCGATCCTGTGCCTCGCGACTTCGCTCGAGGACCTTGAGGAATCGATCGGCAACATCATCGTCGGCTACCGCCGCGACAAGACCGCGGTGCGCGCCCGCGACATCAATGCCCACGGCGCGATGACCGTGCTCCTGAAGGACGCGATCCAGCCGAACCTGGTCCAGACGCTCGAGAACAACCCGGCCTTCATCCATGGCGGCCCGTTCGCCAACATCGCGCATGGCTGCAACTCGGTGACCGCGACCAAGACCGCGCTCAAGCTTGCCGATTACGTCGTGACCGAAGCCGGCTTCGGGGCCGACCTCGGTGCCGAGAAGTTCTTCGACATCAAGTGCCGCAAGGCTGGCTTGAAACCCTCTGCGGTAGTGCTCGTCGCCACCGTGCGCGCGCTCAAGATGAATGGCGGCGTCGCCAAGGCTGATCTCGGCGCAGAAAATGTCGAGGCGGTGAAGAAGGGTTCGGCCAACCTCATCCGCCACATCGAGAACATCCACCAGTTCGGCGTGCCGGTGGTGGTCGCGATCAACCATTTCGTCGCCGACACCGATGCCGAGGTCCAGGTGATCCGGGATGCGGTCGCCGACCAGGGCGTCGAGGCGGTGCTGGCGCAGCACTGGGCCAAGGGCTCCGAAGGCACCGAGGAACTGGCCAAGAAGGTGGTCGAGATCGTCGATTCCGGCAAGGCGCAGTTCGCCCCGCTCTACCCTGCGGAAATGCCGCTGTTCGAGAAGATCAACACCATCGCCACCCGCATCTACCGCGCCGACGAGGCGATCGCCGACCAGTCGGTGAGGAACCAGCTCAAGCAGTGGGAAGAGGACGGCTTCGGCCACCTGCCGGTGTGCATGGCCAAGACCCAGTATAGCTTCACCACCGATCCGACCAAGCTCGGCGCGCCGACCCACCACACCGTGCCGGTGCGCGAAGTGCGGCTGGCCGCGGGCGCCGGCTTCATCGTCGCGATCTGCGGCGACATCATGACCATGCCCGGCCTGCCCAAGGTACCCAGCGCCGAGCACATCCGGCTCGAGAACGGGCAGATCGAAGGGCTGTTTTGAGGAATTGCGCCGCTCCCGGGCACCCGGTGCGGCGGAATGGGAGGAGGCCCGTCCGGAGCGATCCGGGCGGGCTTTTTCTTTTCAGTACTTTAGAACTGTTCCAATTGCCGACCCTTCCCCCTCGATGGGGGAAGGATAGCGAAGCTTGCTCCGGAACGGAGCTAGCGGAGCTTGGATGGGGGTGAGCGCGCGCCTAATGCCGCCATGTGAAGAAGCACCCCCCACCAAGCAGCATTCCCCGCGCCCGCCAGCTTCGCCGGGAAATGACAGACGCGGAGCGCGCCATGTGGCGTTTGCTGAAGCTGTCAGCGCCCGAGGCACGCTGGCGCAGGCAAGTGCCGATCCGCCACTTCATCGTCGATTTCGCCAGCCATCGGGCGAAGCTGGTGGTCGAGGTCGATGGTGGGCAACATTCCGAGGCAGCGGACGCCGCTCGAACAGCGCTCATCGAGACGGAAGGCTATCGCGTGATCCGGTTCTGGAACAACGACGTTTTGGAAAATGCCGAGGGTTGCGCGCAAGTTTTGGCGGCGGCGATCGCGGCGGGCTCACCCCCATCCAACTCCGGCTGGGCAGCCCTTCGACAAGCTCAGGACTGCCAAGCCTTCGTATCCTTCCCCCATCGAGGGGGAAGGGTCGCTATCCTCACCCGGATCTCGTCGATCCGGGCGGCCTTTTCTGTTCGTCTCCGGGCGATCCGGCGCCATATATGTCGAAATCGACAGTTAGTTCCCGATCGCCCAGTAATTTCAGCGTGTGGGGCTTGAGCGATATGCCCTCGTTGATGTCTTCCATGAACAGGCCGCAGAACACATCGATCTGGTAATTGCGGGCCAAATCGCGCCACACGGCGAGGTCGCCCGTCAAGCCGTTCAGCAATTCGGCGATCTGGGCGTCGAGATCGCCCGGCGCCCGGATTTTGCTTTGCAAACGCCAATTTCCTTGCCGGTGGCGACGCTCGGTTCCGTCGGTCCTCCGGCGAACGAGTTCGCCCTTCCTGCCGCTCTCGCTAGGTTCTGATCCCAGCAAACGGGTTATTTCGGCGGGGTCCAGCTCGTCGCCGAACAAGCGGAGCGTTGCGTGGGTCTCGGAAATGGTCGGCAACTGTCTAAGCCGCTTCGCGCAGCTTCTTGAGCTTCTTGAGCGCCATGTTGCGCTTGAGGCGGCTGAGATGGTCGATGAACAATATCCCTTCGAGGTGGTCCATCTCATGCTGGATGCAGGTCGCCATCAGGCCTTCGAAGGCTTCCTCGTGGACCTTGCCGTCGAGGTCCTGCCAGCGCACGCGGCAGGTCGCGGGCCGATCGACCTCGGCGTAGATCTCCGGCACCGACAGGCAGCCTTCATTGTAGGTCGCCAGCTCCTTCGACGGATCGAGGATTTCGGGGTTCACGAACACGCGCGGCTCGTATTTCACCGGGCGGTGATAATGCACCTCGCCGTCCTCGCCGTGATGGTGGCCGTGGCACTCCTCGGGCTCGGCGTCCTCGTCCTCGGGCTGGAGGTCGATCACCAGCACGCGCAATGGCACGCCGACCTGGATCGCCGCAAGGCCGATCCCGGGCGCTTCGTACATCGTTTCGAACATGTCTGCGACGAGCTGCTTGAGCTCGTCATCGAACCTGGTCACCGGATCGGACACGGTCTTGAGCCGGGGATCCGGCACTTCGAGGATTTCGCGTATGGCCATGCGCCCAAGATAGGTATGCCCCTCGCGGCGGTCAATCGGGCGGGCGGCCCCGCCGGCGGTCGAGGAACAGGCAGGCGCAAGCGAGCAACAGCACCGGAACCAGCACCGGCAGCCACCAGATGAAGAAATAGTGGTACAGTGCCGGGGTCCATTCGCCGGTCGCGAGATCGACATAGCGCCCCTGCGGATTGCGTTCGATCGCGCGGGCAGTCGCCCAGATCGCCGGAATCGCGGAACTCAGGAGGAAAGCCAGCCAGCCGATCGCGAGGACCACGCTGAGCCGCCGCCGGGCCATGCGCCTATCGCGCCTCGTAGCGCGCGATCAGCCGGTCGAGCCGCTTTTCCGCGCCCTTGGCGACATTGATCCGGCTCTTCTTGCCTTCGGCGGCCTTCACCACCAGCGGGTCCATCACCAGCCGCCACCACAGCGGGTTGAGCGCGATCGCCATCATCCCGAAATAGCCGGTCGGGCATTTGGGCCCGTCCTCGAGCGTTTCGAGCTCATGGTAGGACATCATCGGCCGCGCATGGTGATGCGCATGGCGCTGGACGTTGAACACCATCAGGTTGCAGAGCGGCGCATCGGCGCTCCAGCTGTGCTTCGGGCTTTGCGGTTCGCGCTTGCCGTTCGGCAGCAGCTCGCGCTGGAGCCCGTAATGCTGGATATAGTCGTTGAGCATCAGCGAGAACCACACCGAAGCATGGTGCAGCAATATCCAGGGCAACGCGATCCAGCCGAGCATCGCCACCAGCACTCCGGCGAGGATCGCGGTGAAGAGATAGCCCACGATCACATCGTTATGGAACGACCAGACCGGCAGGCCGCGCTTGCGCAAGCGCTCAGCCTCGAGCGTGATCCCGCCCCACACTTCGGGCAGGAAGCTCTTGAAGATGAACCCGTAGGAGGTCTGGCCGAACCGGGCGGAGGCACAATCTTCGGGCGTCGCCACTTTCACATGATGGCCCATGACATGTTGCGGCATGAAATAGCCGAGCCCGCCGATCGCGCAGATCGCATTCGAGATCATGCGGTTGGTGCGGTCCATCTTGTGGCCGAAATCATGGGCCACCACCGGGATATGGACGTTGATGATACCGACCG
>NZ_DBNHSF010000149.1:0-3428 GCF_057143545.1 Candidatus Andeanibacterium sp. | reverse complement strand
GTCGCCGACGGACGCGGTCCGGCGCTTCGAGCCGCCCAGCACCTTGATGCACTGGACGCGCTTGGCGCCGCTGTTGTCCGCGACGTCGAGATTGGACTGCATCTGGATCATCGATCCGGTTCCTTCTTCACTCTTTCATCCCCGGGTCCCTGCAAAGGCGGGAACCTCAGGCTCACGGTTCCTGCCTGCGCAGGAGCCCGCATCAAATTCAATTGCCTGCGCCCTCGACTTCGAGATCCGCTTCGATTGCCTCGCCCTTGGTGGCGGCGATCCGGTCGATCACGCGCCAGGTCTTGGTCTTGGAGATCGGCTTGGTCTCCTCAATCCGGACCTTTTCGCCGGGCTTGTATTCATTGGCTTCGTCGTGCGCGTGATACTTCTTCGAACGGCGAATGATCTTCCCGTAGAGCGGGTGCTTCACCTTGCGTTCGACCAGCACGGTCACGGTCTTGTCGGTCTTGTCGGAGACGACGGTCCCGATCAGGATACGCTTGGGCATCGTCTGCTCCTTACTTCGCCGCAGCAGTTTGAGCGGCTTTGGCGCGCTCGTTCTGCAGCGTCTTGATGCGCGCGATCTCGCGGCGCACTTCCTTCACCCGGGCAGGACGCTCGAGCTGGTTGGTCGCGGCCTGGAAGCGCAGGTTGAATTGCTCGCGCTTGAGCTCGACCAGGTCGGTATCGAGCTGGTCGTCGGTCTTGGCGCGAAGGTCTTCGACTTTCGACATCGCTTAACCCTCCAGGTGCGAGGTGTCGCCCAGCCGGGCGACAACCTTGGTCTTGATCGGCAACTTCATCGCCGCGCGCTCGAAAGCGGTGGCAGCGATCGGCCCGGGAACGCCGTCGAGTTCGAACAGGATCCGGCCCGGCTTGACGCGGGCGGCCCAGTATTCGACCGAGCCCTTGCCCTTGCCCTGACGGACTTCGGCAGGCTTCTTCGACACCGGCACATCCGGGAAAACGCGAATCCACAAACGCCCCTGGCGCTTGATGTGACGCGTGATCGCCCGGCGCGCGGCTTCGATCTGGCGCGCGGTGATCCGCTCCGGTTCCAGCGCCTTGAGGCCGTAGGAACCGAAATTCAGCGTCGTGCCACCCTTGGCATTGCCATGGATGCGGCCCTTGAACGCCTTGCGGAACTTGGTCTTCTTCGGTTGCAGCATTGTCTCTACCTAGCTCCCGATCAACGCGCCGGCCGGACGCCCGAGGTCTGGGCTTCCATCATCAAACGGTCCTGCGCCATCGGATCGTGGGCGAAAATCTCGCCCTTGAAGATCCAGCACTTGATGCCGATGATGCCATAGGCGGTGAGCGCCTCGGCTTCGGCATAATCAACATTGGCGCGCAGCGTGTGGAGCGGAACGCGGCCTTCGCGATACCATTCGACACGGGCGATTTCGGCCCCGCCAAGGCGGCCGCCGCAGGTGATCTTGATCCCTTCCGCGCCGAGCCGCAGCGCCGATTGCACCGCGCGCTTCATTGCGCGGCGGAAGGCGACGCGGCGGACCAGCTGGTCGGCCACACCCTGGGCAACGAGCTTGGCGTCAATTTCCGGCTTCCTGATCTCGACGATGTTCAGCTTCACTTCGCTGTCGGTCATGCTCGCCAGCTTGGAGCGCAGCTTTTCGATGTCGGCGCCCTTCTTGCCGATGATCACGCCCGGGCGCGCGGCATAGATCGACACGCGGCACAGCTTGGCCGGGCGCTCGATCACGACCTTGGAAATCGCGGCCTGGGGAAGGTTTTCGACCACATATTTGCGGATCGCGAGATCTTCCTTGAGCAGGCCGGCATAATCGCGGCCTTCGGCGTACCAGCGGCTGTCCCAGGTGCGGTTGATCTGCAGGCGCAGGCCGATCGGATTGCTCTTTTGACCCATCGATCAGGCCTCCTCTACTTCGCGGACAACGATGCGCAGCCGGCTGAACGGCTTCAAAATCCGGGTGGACTTGCCGCGGCCGCGCGTCGCGAAACGCTTCATGGTGATCGACTTGCCGACGCTGGCTTCAGCCACGACGAGCGCATCGACATCGAGATTGTGGTTGTTTTCCGCGTTGGCGATCGCCGAAGCGAGCACCTTCTTCGCGTCCTGCGCCATCGCGCGCTTCGAGAAGCTGAGGATGTTCATCGCTTCCTCGGCCTTCTTTCCACGGATCAGGCCGGCCACGAGATTGAGCTTCTGGGCCGACCCACGGATGGTGGTGCCGACGGCCAGCGCCTCGTTCTCGCCGACGCGGCGGGGAGCTTTTGCCTTGCCCATCAGCGCTTACCCTTCTTATCGGCGGCGTGACCCGGGAAGCTGCGCGTGGGCGCGAATTCGCCGAGTTTGTGGCCGACCATGTCCTCGTTGACGGACACCGGAATGAATTTCTGGCCGTTGTAGACGCTGAACGTCAGGCCAACGAATTGCGGCAGGATCGTGGAGCGGCGCGACCAGGTCTTGATCGGCTTGTTGCTGTTCGCATCCTGCGCCTCTTCTGCCTTCTTCAGCAGGCTGAGTTCGACGAACGGACCTTTCCATACGGAACGAGCCATGGCTTACCTCTTCTTCTTCGCGTGACGCGAACGGATGATCAACTTGTCCGTCTGCTTGTTGTTGCGGGTCCGCGCGCCCTTGGTCGGCTTGCCCCACGGGGTCACCGGATGGCGGCCGCCCGAGGTCCGTCCTTCGCCACCGCCATGCGGGTGGTCGACCGGGTTCTTGGCCACGCCGCGGGTCAGCGGCTTCTTGCCCATCCAGCGGCGGCGCCCGGCCTTGGCCAGCGTCTGGTTCGAATTGTCGGGGTTCGAGACCGCCCCGACCGTGCCCATGCAATCGCCGCGCAGGTAACGCTGCTCGCCCGAATTGAGGCGGACGATTACCAGGCCGCGGTCGCGCCCGACGAGCTGGACATAGGTCCCGGCCGAACGGGCGATCTGGCCGCCCTTGCCCGGCTTCATCTCGACATTGTGGCAGATCGTGCCGACCGGCATTTGCGACAGCAGCATGGCGTTGCCCGGTTTCACGTCGGTCTTCTCGCCGGCGATCACCTGGTCGCCGACGGCGACGCGCTGCGGGCAGAGGATATAGGCCAATTCGCCATCGTCATATTTGACCAGCGCGATAAAGGCTGTGCGGTTGGGATCGTATTCGATCCGCTCGATCGTTCCGGCAACGCCCCACTTGCGGCGCTTGAAGTCGACGAAGCGATACTTCTGCTTGTGGCCGCCGCCCTTGCCACGCGAAGTGACATGGCCCTTGTTGTTGCGGCCGCCGGTCTTGGTCTTGCCCTCGGTCAATGCCTTGACCGGCTTGCCCTTCCACAGGCCGGACTTGTCGACGAGGATCAGGCCGCGGCGGGCCGGACTGGTCGGTTTGTAGTTCTTGAGTGCCATGATCTGCCTCAGATACCGCTGGTAACGTCGATCGAGTCGCCAGCGGCGAGCGTCAC
>NZ_DBNHSF010000148.1:0-7197 GCF_057143545.1 Candidatus Andeanibacterium sp. | reverse complement strand
TCGAGGAAGTGGCAGCGATGGCGCTGTTCCTGTGCCGCGACGAGGCGGCCAATATCACCGGCGCCAATATGTCGATCGATGGCGGCTGGACGGCGGAGTAGATTCTCCTCCTCCCCCTCGATGGGGGAGGGATACGAAGGCTTGCGAACTTGTTCGCTAGCCGCAGTTGGGTGGGGGTGTCCTCTCGTTTGGACTCAACCTCACCCCCATCCAAGCTCCGCTAGCTCCGTTCCGGAGCAAGCTGCGCTATCCTTCCCCCATCAAGGGGGAAGAAGTAGTGCGCCGAACCCGGCTATTGCCGTGCGCGGCAACCGCGCCTAGATGGACCGCCACGATTCTCCTCGGCGAAGGACCGCAGTGGCAAACATGGACATCCCCACAGGCCTGACATTCGACGACGTCTTGCTGCGTCCGGCCGAGAGCGATGTCCTCCCCTCGCAAGCCGACACCGCGACCCTGCTGACCAAGGCGATCACGCTCAATATCCCGTTCATTTCGGCGGCGATGGACACCGTGACCGAGGCCGACATGGCGATCGTGATGGCGCAAATGGGCGGGATCGGCGTGTTGCACCGCAACCTCTCGGTCAAGCAGCAATGCGCCGCCGTGCGCCAGGTCAAGCGCTTCGAAAGCGGGATGGTGGTCAACCCGATCACGATCGCACCCAATGCCTCGCTCGGCGAGGCACAGGAGATCATGCAGACCAACAAGATCAGCGGGATCCCGGTGGTCGAGAAGGGCGGCAGGCTGGTCGGCATCCTCACCAATCGCGATGTCCGCTTTGCCGACAATCCCAAGCAGCCGGTCAAGGAGCTGATGACGCATGAGAACCTCGCGACCGTGCGCGCGGGCGTGTCGCAGGAAGAGGCGCGCAAGCTCCTCCACCAGCGCCGGATCGAGAAGCTGCTGGTGGTAGACGATGCCTATCACTGCGTCGGGCTGATCACGGTCAAGGATATCGAGAAGGCGGTGACCTATCCCGATGCCACCAAGGATGCCGGCGGGCGCCTGCGGGTGGCGGCGGCGACCACGGTCGGCGACAAGGGCTTCGAGCGGACCGAGGCGCTGATCGACGCCGAATGCGACGTGGTGATCATCGACACCGCGCATGGCCACAACAAGGATGTCGCGCTGGCGGTCGAACGGGTGAAGAAGCTCTCCAATTCGGCGCAGGTGATCGCCGGCAATGTCGCCACCGCCGAAGCGACCAGGGCGCTGATCGGCGCGGGCGCGGACGGCGTCAAGGTCGGGATCGGGCCGGGCTCGATCTGCACCACGCGGATCGTCGCGGGCGTCGGCGTGCCGCAGCTCACCGCGATCATGGACAGCGCCAATGAGGCGGCCAGGCATGGCATCCCGGTGATCGGCGACGGCGGATTGAGAACCTCGGGCGATGCCGCCAAGGCGCTTGCCGCCGGGGCATCGAGCGTAATGATCGGCTCGTTGCTCGCGGGAACCGAGGAAGCGCCGGGCGAGACCTTTCTCTACCAGGGCCGCTCCTACAAGGCCTATCGCGGGATGGGCAGCGTCGGCGCGATGGCGCGCGGCAGCGCCGACCGCTATTTCCAGCAGGACATAAAGGACCAGATGAAGCTCGTCCCCGAAGGGATCGAGGGCCAGGTGCCGTTCAAGGGCCCGGCGCGGGACGTGATCCACCAGCTGGTTGGCGGGGTGAAGGCGGCGATGGGCTATACCGGCTCGTCGACCATCGCCGAACTGCGGGAAAAGGGCAAATTCGTCCGCATCACCAATGCCGGCCTTTCGGAAAGCCATGTGCATGACGTTTCGATCACGCGCGAGGCGCCGAACTATCCGACAAGGTGATTGTGTTGCGATCAGGTTGCGAGTCCCCGCGCAGGCGGGGACCTCGTGCCAACAGTAGAACCCCTGATGGTTGGAGGTTCCCGCCTTCGCGGGAACTCAGCGCATGACCCCTTCAGCCCGCGTCCAGGCGGCGATCGAGCTGCTCGACCAAATCATTGCCGCCGCGCGCGACAACGGCCCGCCGGCGGATCGCATTCTCGCCGAGGGCTTCCGCCAGCGCCGCTATGCCGGGAGCAAGGACCGGCGCGCGATCCGAGAACTGGTCTATGCCGCCATCCGCGCTTGCGGGCCGGTGCCGGCCAGCGGGCGGGCGGCGATGCTGCGGCTGGCGCAAGGCGATCCGGCGATCCTGCCGCTGTTCGACGGGTCCGATTACGGTCCGTCGCCGGTCGGCGAGGGCGAGCCCGTTGCCGAGCGCGGCTTCGCACCCGCATGGCTGGCAGACCGGCTGGCGTCCTCGGGTATCGACGGCGCCGAGGCCGAGGCGCTGCTGGCCCGCGCGCCGCTCGATTTGAGGGTCAATTCGCTCAAGACCTCGCGCGAGTCGCTAAAGCTGCCGGTCGAGGCCGAAAATCTCGCTGCGCCGCACGGCCTGCGCCTGTCCGCAAACGCAATTGTGGAACAATGGGAGGCCTGGAAGGAGGGCCTCATCGAGGTCCAGGATTGCGGCAGCCAGCTCGCCTGCCTTGCGACCGGGGCTAGGCCCGGCGAGACGGTGATCGATCTCTGCGCCGGGGCCGGCGGCAAGACGCTGGCGCTCGCCGCGATGATGGATAACAGCGGGACGCTGGTTGCTTGCGACACCGACTGGCGGCGGCTCGGCCAGCTGGCAGCGCGCGCCGAGCGA
The DNA here is from genome assembly GCF_057143545.1 of Candidatus Andeanibacterium sp. Taxonomy (NCBI): domain Bacteria; kingdom Pseudomonadati; phylum Pseudomonadota; class Alphaproteobacteria; order Sphingomonadales; family Sphingomonadaceae; genus Candidatus Andeanibacterium; species Candidatus Andeanibacterium sp. Next base: position 4,526 of record NZ_DBNHSF010000148.1, on the reverse strand, counting down.
GCCGGGGCGGCGATCGCCGAAACCGTCCGGCTCGATCCGGGCCGCGAACTCGAAGCGCTTGGGAAATATCGCGAATCCGCCGATTGCGTGCTGGTCGACGCGCCCTGTTCGGGGAGCGGGACCTGGCGCCGCAATCCCGAAAACCGCTGGCGGATCACGCCCGGGCAATTGCAGCGTTACGAGGCGACGCAAGGCCATCTGCTGGCCATTGCGGCGGCTCTGGTGAAGCCCGGCGGGAGGCTGGTCTATGTCACCTGTTCGCTGCTCGACGAGGAAGGGAAGGACCGGATTTCGGCGTTCCGCGTTAACCGCCCCGACTGGCGCGTCGACCTGCCGCAACTGCCCTTGGGGGTTGAACGCGTTAACGGAATCCGCTTGACTCCGTACCGTGACGGCACGGATGGTTTTTTCATCGCACGTCTATCCAGGTCGTGGTAGGTTTGAAGCTCGTGGCCGCAACCGACCATATCGATTTTGACGCGCTCAAGGAGTTCGTAATGCGCTATTACCCTGCCGCCCTTGCCCTTTCGCTGGCTGTCGCCGTAAGCGCGAGCATGGGGCAGGCGGGCGATTACCAGGCCGATCCGCGCGCTGCTGCGCTGGTGACCGAGGGGCGCGCGCTGCTCGAAGCAGGCGAGACCCAGGGCGCGATCGATGCGTTCGAGGCCGCGCTGGCGATCGATCCGGGCTATTCCGAAGTCTATCTCGACCTCGCCGACGCCTCGCGGGCGGTCGGGCTGCAGGGCAAGGCGATCCATTACTATCGCGAGGCGCTCGAGCGCGAGCCGGGCAATCTCGCCGCGCTGACGGGCGAGGGCGAAGCGCTGGTCGAGCGCGGCGCATTGGAGAAGGCGCGGCAGAACCTGGCCAAGCTCGAGACCATGTGCGGCGAAGGGTGTGTCGAAACCCGGGAGCTCGCCGCCGCGATCGAAGCCGGGCCGAGCCCGCAGGTGCTGACCGCCGAAGCCGTCACTCCCGATCCGATGGTGACGCAGAATTGATTTCCTCCTCCCCCTCGATGGGGGAGGGATACGAAGGCTGGGCAGCTTGCTGCCTAGCCGCAGTTGGGTGGGGGTGATCTCTCGTCCAAACGCTGCCTCACTCCCATCCAAGCTACGCCAGGCTCCTGTCGAGCCAAGCTTCGCTATCCTTCCCCCATCAAGGGGGAAGGGGCTCAAATCAAATCCCGAAACTCCTCCAGAACAGCACGATAGACGCGTTTCTTGAACGGCACGATGAGGTCTGTCAGGTCTTCGGGATCGGCCCATTTCCAGTCGCAGAATTCGGGCGGCTGGTGATATTCGAGGTCGATCTGGCTGTTCTCGCCGGTGAAGCGCATCAAGAGCCAGTGCTGGCGCTGGCCACGATATTTCCCGCCCCATAGCTTGCCCTGCAATTCGTCGGGCAGGTCGTAAAGCAGTTCCTCTTTCGAGCGCGCGATCAGCGTGGCGAGTTCTTCGGTGACGCCGGTCTCCTCGGCCAGTTCGCGCAATCCGGCCGCAACCACGTCTTCGTCCTCGTCCATCCCGCCCTGTGGCATCTGCCAGGCGTCGCCTTCCTGGTTGTCGATCCGCTTGCCGACGAACACCTTGCCGCTTTCGTTGACCAGCATCACCCCGACGCAGGGCCGATAGGGCAGGTCCAGGTAGTCCCGGCTCACCGGATGCGCTCCAGCACGCCCTTCATCGCCCCGATCAGCGCCGCCATGTCCTTTTGTCCGCTCGGCATCGCCTGCAGGAGCTGGATGAAGCCGTGGATGATGCCCGGCCGTTCGAGATAGGTGACGTCGGTTCCAGCCTTGATCAGCTCTGCAGCAAACACGCGTCCAGAATCCCGCAGCGGATCGAGCCCGGCGGTCAGCAGCACGGTCGGCGCGGTTCCCGCCAGCTCGCCGAGGATCGGATAAAGCTTCGCGCTCGATTTGTCGGCCCGGTAGCAGTCCTCGAAGAAATCCATCACCGAGTCAGTGAGCATGTAGCCTTCGCCCAGTTCGCGGCTCGAGGGATGCTGCCGGAAATCGTCGCAGATCGGATAGATCGGCACCTGCATGATCACCGGGACCCCGGCCGGTGCGGCGCGCAGCGCCTGTTCGAGCACCAGCGCCATATTGCCGCCGGCGCTGTCGCCCAGCGGGATCAGCCCGGTGACTTCGAAACCCAGCCCAGGCGGGCCGCTTGCAAGCCAGCGCGCCGCCGCCTCGCAATCGTCCGGCGCGGCGGGGAAGGGGTGCTCGGGCGCGAGGCGGTATTCGACCGAGACCAGCGGCAGGTCCATTTCGGCGGCGACCAGGGTGCAGAAGCGGTGGTAGCTTTCGACCGACCCCGCGACGAAGCCGCCGCCATGGATGAACACCAGCAGCGGTGAAGGGCCGCGCATGCCGCGCGGATCGTATAGCCGCAGCGGGATTTCGCCCGCGGGGCCGGGGCAGGCGAGGTCCTCGACCAGCGCAATCTCGCGCGGCGGAACCTGCGCGAATTCCTGCATCGCCGCCATCATTGCGCGGGTTTCGCTCAGCGGGACTTCGCTTATGTCCGGGCGGTTGAGCCCTTCGAGCATGGTCAGGAAAGCGCGTACGTCGTCGCGTACGAATGGCACGGAATCGGCCATGGAAACTCCTTGCGAATTCGCGCCAGAATAGGGCGGGACCGGTGGCTTTTCCAACCGTGAAATTATCGCACAGGACAGAAAAACTTGATTGCGGCTGCGGTCTCGGGCTCATAGGTGCCAACGCCACGTTGAAATTCGCGCATTGCTGCGCATCTGGGATTGAGAATGGCTACGCTCGCAAAAGAGGATCCGGTACCCGAGCAGTCGCCCGACGCGGTTGTCGTCCGTTTCGCGGGCGATAGCGGCGACGGGATGCAACTGACCGGCGGGCAATTCACCCTTTCGACCGCGCTGGCGGGGAACGACCTTGCCACCTTCCCGGACTTCCCGGCGGAAATCCGCGCGCCGCAAGGCACCTTGTTCGGCGTTTCGGCGTTCCAGATCAATTTCGGCAGCCGCGAGATCAGCACCGCGGGCGATGCGCCCGATGTGCTGGTGGCGATGAACCCGGCCGCGCTCAAGACCAATCTCGATGCGCTGAAGCCCGGCGGGTTGATCATCGCCGACACCGGCGAGTTCACCAAGCGCAACCTCGACAAGGCGAAATACGATGCCAATCCGCTCGAGGATGGCAGCCTCGCCAAGTGGGACGTGCTGGCGTTCGACATTTCCGCGCTGACGATCGAGGCGGTGAAGCCGTTCGGCCTCGGCAACAAGGATGCCCTGCGCTGCAAGAACATGTGGACGCTCGGCCTCGCGCTGTGGATGTTCGACCGCGACCGCAAGCCGATCGAGGACTGGCTGCGGACCAAGTTCAGGAATGCGCCCGAGATCGCCGACGCCAATGTCGCCGCCCTCGATGCGGGCCATGCCTATGGCGAGACCGCCGAGCTTTCCGGCCCGCTCAAACAGGTCCATGTCGACCCGTGGCCGCAGCCGCCGGGGCTGTACCGCACGATCACCGGGGCCGAGGCTGTCTCGCTTGGCCTGGTGACAGGCGCGAAGCTGGCGGGCCTGCCGATGTTTTTCGGCGGCTATCCGATCACCCCGGCCTCGGCGATCCTCCATCACCTCGCGCGGATGAAGGAATTCGGCGTCACCACCTTCCAGGCGGAAGACGAGATCGCCGCAATCTGCGCCGCGATCGGCGCAAGCTATGCCGGGAGCCTCGGGGTCACCTCGTCCTCCGGCCCGGGCATTGCGCTCAAGGGCGAGGCGATGGGCCTCGCGATCATGACCGAACTGCCGCTGGTGATCGTCAATTCGCAGCGCGGCGGGCCTTCGACCGGCCTCCCGACCAAGACCGAGCAATCGGACCTCTACCAGGCGGTCTATGGCCGCAATGCCGATGCCCCACTGCCGGTGATCGCCGCATCCTCGCCCGCCGATGTGTTCGAATGCGCGATCGAGGCGGTACGGATCGCGGTGCAATACATGACCCCGGTGATCCTCCTCACCGACGGCTATATCGCCAATGCCGCCGAGCCGTGGAAAGTGCCCGATCCGGCGAGCTTCGAGCCGTTCCCGGTCGCATTCCTGGCCGAGAAGAACGATGGCGAGAACCTGCTCCCCTACAAGCGCGACGCCAAGGGCGCGCGGCCGTGGATCAAGCCGGGCACGCCCGGCCTGATGCACCGCATCGGCGGGATCGAGAAGCAGGAAGGCACCGGCAATATCGATTATTCGCCGGCCAACCACCAGGCGATGACCGATGCCCGCAAGGCCAAGATCGACGGGATCGCGAATGAACTCGGGCCACAGGGCGTGACGCTGGGCCCGGATGGCGATGACGCAGGCGGCAAGCTCGCCGTGGTCGGCTGGGGCTCGACCTTCGGCCCGATCCGCCGCGCGGTCAGCAATTGCCGCGAGCGGGGCCTCGACGTGTCGCATATCCATTTCCGACATGTCTGGCCGCTTCCCGCCAATTCGGGCGAGCTGCTGCGCAAATATGAGCGGATCCTCGTCCCCGAGATGAATAC
>NZ_DBNHSF010000147.1:0-3518 GCF_057143545.1 Candidatus Andeanibacterium sp. | reverse complement strand
TGGTATTGGGTGCCCGACATGCGGCCCGAGCAAGTGCTGGTGTTCAAGCTGTTCGATTCCGACCCCGACGCAGTCCAGCACACTGCCCATTCGGCGTTCGAACTGCGCGATGCCCCGGCCGATGCCGCGCCGCGCCAGTCGATCGAGCTGCGGACGATCAGCTATTTGGGATAGTCCCAGGGGCTAGGCTGCGACCGGGCTCGGCGTTTCGAGGGTCTTGACGAACCACAGCCCTTCGAGCCGCGACTGCGGATCGCGCTCCATCGCTCGCAAGCCGTCGAGCGCAGCCTCCAGTTCGGGACCCGGCCCGCCGCATTCATGGAATACGAGCCGCTTGTTGGCGATCGCCTTGGGCGAGGTCCTTTCAAGGAAGATCTGGCGGCGCTCGTCGGAATAGCGATCGAGCAGCGCGGGGTCGGCGCCTTCGAGGATCACGGCCGCGAGTGTCGGCCACAGCGCATAGGCATCGAACAGCCCGGTGGTGAGGCCATAGCCGCCCGTGGGATTGGTGACATGCGCGGCATCGCCGGCCAGCAGAACGCGGCCCTTGCGAAAGGTCGCGGCGCAGCGCTGGTGCATCCTGTAGGGCGCAGCCTGGTCGAGCCGGTATCCGCCCGTTCCGACCAGCAGGTTCTCATAGGCTGCGGGCAGCCGGTCGAGGAAATCCCGCTCGGACAGTTCTGCGCTCTCCATATAGGTGCAGCGCCACAGCCCCTGTTCGTTGATCTTGACAATCACCGCGCCCCATTGCCGGTCGATCACGAGGTTCGAGAGCGCATAGCCGCCGCTAGAAAAATCGTGGAACACATTGGTGGCGATGAAACGTTCGGGCCACGTCATGCCGTCGAAGGTGAGGCCGAGCGCCTTGCGGACCGTGCTCCCGGCGCCGTCCGCCCCGATCGCCCAGTCAGCGCGCAGGAATTCGATTCCGTCCGGCCCTTCGACCCTGACCTGCACGCCCTCGTCGTCCTGCGCCAGCGCCGTCGCGACCGTGGCGAAACGAATCTCCGCATTGGGCAACCGCAGCAGCATCCGCCGGGCGATATCGGCCAGCTGATCCTGCCCCATATGGATGTTGTAATGGAAGCGTGTGTGGTCCTTCAGGACATCGAGGTCGTAGCAGATCTTCTCCCCGGTCCGCTTGACCGTCCACATATAGTCGTTCTTCCTGAGGCCGATCTCCTCGGCTTCCGCGCGCATCCCGAGCCGCTCGAGCCCCTCGAGGATCGACCAGTGATAGACCGCGGCGCGCGGACTATCGACGATCTCTTCCTCGGCTTCGATCACGCAGACCCTGACCCCCGCCTGCGCCAGCCCCAGCGCGGTGACGAAGCCGGTCGGGCCGCCGCCGACCACGATCACGTCGAAATCGCTCATCCGCTCACCATGGCGCAAGGATCGTTAGCGTGCAAAGGGCCTTTCGCGGCGGCGCGCACTCGCTTACGCTAACGCTCGTTAGAATCGCGCGAGCGATCGAACGATGGGAGAGCCGGCTTGGCGCATTTCGATTTCAACGAGACCATCGAGGCGCGCGGCGGCAGCTATCCGCTCATGGGGCGATATCGCGACGATTTCGCCCCGGTCATAGAAGCCTTCCTTGAGAATTTCCGCGTCGAGGAGGAACTGGGCGCCGCCACCTCCGTGGTCATCGACGGCGAGACGGTGGTCGATCTGTGGGGCGGCTGGGCGCGCGCAGATCGCTCGCAGCGATGGGACGAACATGCGACCGTCTGCATGATGAGCGTCGCCAAGGGCGTAACCGGCATCGCCTTCAACATGCTGGTCGACCGGGGCCTCGTCGATATCGACAGACCGGTCGCGCATTACTGGCCCGAATTCGGGCAGGCGGGGAAGGAAGGCATCCTCGTGCGCTGGTGCCTCGATCATCGCGCGGCGATCCCGGTGCTGACCACCGACACGATGTATCCCGGCGGGTTCTTCGATTACCCGGCCTATATCAAGGCGCTCGAAGTGCAGGAGCCGCTGTGGGAGCCGGGCACGCGCGCGGCCTACCACGTCCACAACCAGGGCTTCCTGCTGGGGGAGATCATGCGCCGCGTGACGGGGATGACGGTCGGGCCGTTCCTGCGCGCCAACGTCACCGGCCCGCTCCGTGCCGAATATTATATCGGCGGGATGGGCGCGGAAGAACAGTCGCATGTCGCCGAGGTCCTGCCCAACACCAAGGCGCGGCTGTTCGCGGCCAAGGATGTCGCAGTGCCGCCCAGGCCGGACACACCCGAAGGCTGGCAGGATGGCGCTGTCCTGCGGAGCTTCGCCTTCCTCCAGAATCCGCAGGAACCGTGGCATACGACGATGAATTCAGCCGTGTGGCGGACCTGCGAGATCGCCAGCGGTTCGGGCCATGGAAACCCTCGTGGAGTCGCGCGCATCTATGGTGCGACGGTGGGCGAAGTGGACGGGATTTCGTTGCTCTCCAAATCCGCGCTCGAAGCCATGATCGCCGAGCAGCACAACCAGGTCGAGCTGCTGCAGGACCGGCCCTATCACCAGGCGCTCGGCGTGCTGCTTAATACGCCTGAGGCGGTCTATATGGGGCCAAATCCGCGCAGCTTCGGCCATCACGGGCTCGGCGGGTCGATCGGCTTCGGCGATCCGGACAACAAGCTTGGCTTTTCCTATTGCTGCAACCAGATGCATGCCGTGGGCGACAACGGCCCTCGGGCGAGACGCCTGATCGACGCCGTCTATTCGGTGGTCGGCTGAACGAAGGACTGAACATGAACAAGGAACTCTACGACAAGGGCATGAAGATCCGCCGCGAAGTGCTCGGCGATGCCTATGTCGACAAGGCCACGGCCAACCCCAACCCGTTCAACGAGCCGCTGCAGGAGCTGGTGGCCACCTATTGCTGGGGCTGGAACTGGGGCCGCGAGGCCGAACTGCCTCGTCGCGACCGCAGTCTGATAAACCTTGCGATGATCGCGGTCCTGGGCCGGGCCCACGAGCTAAAGGTCCATACGCGCGGCGCGCTCAACAACGGCCTGACGCGCGAGGAAATCCGCGAGGTGCTGCTGCAGGTGGGGATCTATGCCGGGATCCCGGCGGCGGTCGACAGTTTCCGCATCGTCAACGAGGCGCTGGCCGAAATCGACGCGGAGGAGGGCCGATAATGGACGCGACAGCCCGCCTCCTGATCGAGCACGAATGCGGCAAGCTGCCGCTGCTGTTCGCGAAGTATGCCGATGATGGCGACCATGCGGCCTTGGCCGAGCTGTTCATGCCTGACGGCACCTATGACCGCCCCTTCCAGCCGGGCTATCCGTTCCACGGGCGCGCGGCGATCCAGGCGATCTTCCGCGACCGTCCGCCGATCCTCGTGCGGCATCTCGTCACCAATGTGCTGGTGGATGTCGTTTCGGAAACGCAAGCGCGCGGCAGCAATTACGTGGTCATGATGTCCAACCACGACCTGATCGAGCCGCCGCAATCGTCGAACGGCATCTTCGTCGGCGGGTTCGACGACGAATATGTGCTCGATAATGGGAGTTGGCGAT
>NZ_DBNHSF010000146.1:0-11429 GCF_057143545.1 Candidatus Andeanibacterium sp. | reverse complement strand
TGCGGGTCAGATGGTCGGCGATCACCGCGAAGGGGCGGTGGCCCATCAGCGCTTCGTCGCGATCCTGCCCGCCCGAGCCGGTGATCATCACCGCGGCGGGGAAGGGTCCCTCTCCCTCGGGGATCGTTAGCGTCCCGGCAAGATGGACGCCGGGCCATTGCGGGTTGTCGAAGCTCACTTCCTCCGCCGCATAAGGGAACGGTTCCTGTGGGTTCTGCGGCCGCTTGGGCGGTTCGCGTTCGCCGAAATCGCCGCGCGTCAGCGAGACGGTCGCGACATTGTCGTTGAGCGTGGTGGCAAAGGTGCCGGTCAACTCGCTGCGGTCCGCGCTGAGCGTGCCCGCGAAATTGGATATGCCGTTCATCAGCGAGAAGGTGACCGCGTCGCCCTCGACCGCGAGGTCGCGCACCGGCGCGCCCATCATCAGCTGGTCGGGTGAGGCATAGATCACCACGGTCCCCCGCTCGCCTGTCCTGATACCGAGTATCTGGCGCAGTTTCGCGCCGTTGAGTTCGGCGGTGCCTTCCCAGCGCCCGTCCATGCCTTCGACCACGGCGAAAGGCGGCGGCAGGCCCTTCTCGAAGGCGAGCGGCATCTGCATGCCCTGGTTGAAGGTGCCCGCCCAATGCTGTTCGGCCTCGATCCAGTCGCCTTCGAAGGTGGCGCCGATGCGGTCGATCTTCCACGACAGGTGGCCGTCCTCGACGCTGATTGCATCGATATCGGCCATGGTGCCGGGCGCCTGGTAGGCATTCTCGACCTGCCCCTTGAGCGCGCCGTTCTCGTCCTTCGTCACATAGAGCACCAGCGTGATCTCGCCCTGCGGCGAGGCGATGGTTCCATGCCATTCGCCCAGCGCGTCCTCCGCTGTCTGCGCCAGCACCGGGCTGTCGCAGGCGGCCGCGAGCAAGGCCGCGCCGGCGATCAGGAGAGTCTTGGTATGTAACATCTCTTGGTTCCTTCCTCGGCGGATCTCCCCGACATCAGTCGGATGCGACCGGAATTTCCTGCCCTGCTATTCTGCGGCTTGTGCCTCGCTCAGCCCATCCGAGAAGATCGCCTCGATCGGCTGGCCGAAGACCCGCGCGATGCGGAAGGCCAGCGGCAGCGAGGGATCGTGCTTGCCGACCTCGATCGCGTTCACCGTCTGGCGCGACACATCGAGCAGCTCGGCCAGCTCGGCCTGCGAGATGCGCCGTTCGGCGCGCAGGACGCGGAGCCGGTTGTTCATTCTTCGTCTCCGGGAGTGTCACGGGTCGCCCTCAAGGCGGCCAGCGTAATGCGCAGGATGTAGGCGAAACTCATCGCCACGAAGAAGACCAGCGTGACCCAAACACTGGGCGTCAGCACCGCCATGAAGGTCAGACCGCAGATTATCCCGGCACCGCATCCGGCAGCGAGCGCCTCGAGCTGGACCTGGCGCATCAGCTCGTCCGCCTCGCGCAGCATCCGCCAGAAGGCACGGGCAAACAGCCAGCCGCATAGAAGCGAGGCTCCTCCGAGCAACCAGATCGCCCATTCGGGTGCACCGGCAAGCGAAGCTGCCCGGATCGGGATCAGGCTTCCGACCCACAGGAAGGCGAACAGCGTGGTGCGCCATTCATTGGCCTTGTCCCGCGGGCGCAAGCCGCTCCACGGGAGCCCATGCCAGCTCCAGATGTTGAGGCGCTCCATGCTCATACGCGCCTCAATCGTGCGCGGATCATTCCGGCGGAGAAGCCGAGGAACAACACGGCCATCACCAGGTCCGCCTTGACCTTGGGCAGCCAGATATGTTCGGGCAGCTGGATCGCGCCCCAGAATATCGTTGCCAGGGCTGCGCCAGTTACCACTCCCTCGGTCAGCATTTCGCGCTGCATCTCGTCGCTTTCGCGATAGAGGAGCATGAAAGCGCGGAAGGCCATGGCCCCGGGAATCAGCGGGATCAGGGAAAACGCGATCGCGAAAATGCTGTCGCTATCCCATCCGCTCATACCGAATACCGGGCGGAGCCCAATGAATGAGGCCATGAACAGAAAAACCCATAGGGCAAAGCCACGCGAATTGCGGGCCTGGCGGCGCTCGCCGCTCGTGGCCCCCTCACCGGCACGGGCAGGGAAAGCACGCATGTCAAGTACCTCCGTCTTTATGTCAAATTATCTTGACGAATCGCGATGTATGAATGTTCAGACATAATGTCAAGATAACTTGTCTTTCAGGAATCGCGCGAAAACTCCCGGCTTGCAAGTGACGCGGATTTTCTGGAGGGGATGGCAAGGTTTGAACTGGGAGAGCAAAGGTGAACCTCGAAATTCTCAAAGGCCGCGTGGTGGTTGTGACCGGGGCAAGTTCCGGGATCGGAGAGGCTTGCGCGCTGGGTTATGCCAGGGCGGGCGCGAAGGTCGTGCTCGCGGCGAGGCGCAAGGAGCGGCTCGAAGGGCTGGTTGCGACAATCGGGGCCAATGGCGGCGAAGCGCTCGCGGTCGCGACCGACGTCACGAGCGAGGAAGCGGTTGCCAACCTGTTCAAGCAGGCCGTCGAAAAATTCGGTACGGTGGACGTGCTGATCAACAATGCCGGGATCGCCGACAGCACCGCGGTCGACGAACTGCCCAAGGAGTTGTGGGACCGGGTGATCGCGACGAACCTGACCTCGGCCTTCCTTTGCGCGCGCGAGGCGTTCCGGATCATGAAGACCAAAGGACACGGGCGGATCATCAATATCGGATCGATCTCGGCGCGGGTCCCGCGCGCCAACTCGCCGGCCTACACCGCCAGCAAATACGGCCTCGACGGGCTGACCCATGCACTCGCGGTCGACGGGCGCGAATTCAACATCGCGGTCTCGATGTTCAATCCCGGAATCGTCGCGACCGAGATTGCGCCGGGGGCGGTCAAGCTCGACAAGGATTTCGCGGCAAGCCCTGAGGATATTGCCGATGCGATCATTCACATGACTGCGATCCCCGATCATCTCAATTTCTACGAGGCGATGATCGTCCAGAACAAGCTGCCCTTCCTCGGGCGCGGTTGAGGCGATGGGCGGGCCGCCGAACTTCGGCTGCTACAATATCGCCGATCTGCGCGAGCGGGCGCAGAGGCGCCTGCCGCTCGGCGTCTGGGAATATGTCGAGCGCGGAGTCGAGGACGAACTGGGCCTGGCGCGCAACCGGGCTGCGCTCGATGCGGTCACCTTCAGGCCTCGCGTATTGCGCAACGTCGAGACGATCGACAACTCGGCCGTGCTGCTGGGCTGCCCCTCCTCCGCCCCGTTCGCCGTCGCCCCGACCGGGGCGGCGGGCCTACTCTGGCATCACGGCGACCTGGCGCTGGCGAAGGCCGCCGCGCGGGCCGGGGTGCCCTTCACCGTCTCTTCCGCAAGCACAATGGACATAGAACAGATCGCGCGGGCGGGCGGGACGATCTGGTTCCAGCTCTATATGTGGGCCGACCGCTCGCTCTCGCTCGACGTGGTCGATCGCGCGGCCACGCTTGGTTGCCAGGCGCTGTTCGTGACGCTCGACCTGCCGGTGCCGCCCAACCGCGAATATCTCCAGCGTAACGGTTTCGGCACGCCGTTCCGGCTCAATCCGAAAAATGCGCTCGACATCCTGTTCCATCCGCGCTGGCTGCTGGGCGTGATGGGGCGCTATGCATTGGGCGGTGGCATCCCCTCGCAGGCCAACCTGCCCGACCGGTTGCGCAACAGGGTGACGCAGAGCGCCAGCCCCGGCGCGTTGTTCAAGCAGGACAATCTCGACTGGGACGAGGTCGCTAAGCTGCGCGAGCGCTGGCAGGGCAAGCTCGTGCTCAAGGGCATCCTGCGGGCCGACGACGCGATCCGGGCCGCCGCGATCGGCGCGGATGCGATCGTCGTCTCCAACCATGGCGGGCGCGGGTTCGACGGGTCGATGGCGCCGGTCGATGCCTTGCCGGATATCGTTGCGGCTGCCGGCGACCAGATCGAAGTTCTGCTTGACAGCGGCGTCCGCCGGGGCAGCGACGTGGTCAAGGCGCTGGCATTGGGCGCGAAGGGCTGCCTGGTCGGCCGGCCCGCGCTTTACGGCCTGGCCTGTGGCGGTGAGGACGGTGTCTATCGCGCGCTCGACCTCCTGAAGTCAGAGATATCGCGCAGCATGGCATTGCTCGGCGCGCGCAATCTCGGCGAAGTGGATGGCGACTTGCTCGCCTAGCGTGTTACGCGGGCGTGATGGCGAATAGCGGCGAGACTTCCTGGCAGTTCTGGGCCGATCGCGGCGGGACCTTTACCGACGTGGTCGCGCTGGGGCCCGACGGCGCGATGCATCGTGCCAAGCTGCTGTCCGAAGACCCCGAACGCTATGACGATGCCGTGATCGAGGCGATGCGCCGCCTCAGCGGAACCCGCGACGGGCCATTGCCCCCGGCCGAATTGCGCCTGGGAACCACGGTTGCGACCAATGCCCTGCTCGAACGCAAGGGCGAGCCTGTGCTGCTCGCCATCACCAGGGGGTTCGGCGACGCGCTGGTGATCGGGACGCAGGAGCGGCCCGACATCTTTGCCCTCAGGATCGAGCGCGATCCGCCGCTCTTTGCCGATGTGATCGAGATCGATGAACGCGTCATGGCATCGGGCGAGATCGATCTGCCGCTCGACGAGGCCGTGGCCCGCAGGCAGCTCCAGTCGGCCTTCGACAGGGGGCTGCGGGCGATTGCGATCGTCCTGATGCATGGCTGGAAATTCACCGGCCACGAGGCGCAGTTGGCCGCAATCGCGCGCGAGATCGGCTTCACCCAGGTTTCGGTGAGCCACGAGGTCGCCCCGCTGATCAAGCTGATCGCACGCGGGGAAACCAGCGTGGTCGATGCCTATCTCTCTCCGGTGCTCGGCCGCTATGTCGCCAGCCTTCAGCACGGTCTCGGTCCGGCGGTCGAGGCGCTCTACATGCAATCGAATGGCGGATTGGCTGCCGGAGACGCGTTCAGGGGTAAGGACGCGATCCTGTCGGGCCCTGCCGGGGGGATCGTCGGCATGGCCGCGACCGCGCGGGAGGCCGGCTTCGAGCATGTGATCGGCTTCGACATGGGCGGGACCTCGACCGACGTCTCGCATTATGCGGGCCATTACGAGCGCGAAAGCGAGACCCGGGTTGCCGGCACCCGGATCCGCGCGCCGATGATGCGGATCCACACGGTGGCGGCTGGTGGCGGCTCGATCTGCAGTTTCGACGGGATAAGCTTCAAGGTCGGGCCCGAAAGCGCGGGCGCGGTGCCGGGGCCGGCCTGCTACCGGCGCGGCGGGCCGCTGGCGGTGACCGACTGCAACGTGATGCTCGGCAAGCTCCAGCCAGACCATTTTCCCCGCGTCTTCGGCCGCAATGGTGACGAGGCGCTCGATGCGGAGATTGTTCGCAGCAAATTCAAGGCCGTGGCCGCGGAGGTCGGACAGGCGACGGGCGTGTCCCGGACTCCCGAGGGGGTCGCCGAAGGCTTCATCACCGTCGCGGTCGCCAACATGGCCAATGCGATCAAGCAGGTCTCGCTCCAGCGCGGTCACGATGTCACACGTGCGACGCTGGTCAGTTTCGGCGGGGCCGCGGGCCAGCATGCCTGCCTCGTCGCCGACGCGCTGGGGATCGAACGGATCATGTGCCATCCGCTCGCCAGCGTGCTTTCGGCATATGGGATGGGCCTCGCCGACCGCAGGGTGGTGCGCGAGGCGAGCCTGCTCCTGCCGCTCGACGAGGCAAGCTACGCGGAAATCGAAACGCGGATCGCGGCCACCGGCAAGGAAGCGGAGGCCGAACTCGCATCCCAATGCGGCAATCAGGCGATCAGGCTCGCTGCTTCGCTGTTCGTCCGTCCCGAAGGCAGCGAAAGCGCGATCGAGCTGCCGTTCGAGCCGCTCGGCGGGATGCGCCGCGCCTTTGCCGAGGCGTGGCGTGTGCGTTTCGGCTTTGCCGCGCCTGATCGGCTGGTGGCCGAGAGCCTGCGCGTCGAAGCCATAGCCGTTGGAGACAGGGTCCGTCCGCCGATCACTCTGCCGAGGGAATCGAGCGCGGCAGACCGGCATGTCGAGCTGTTCTCGGGGGGGCAAAGGCACCGGACTCCCTTGTTCCGGCGCGGCGGACTTGCCGAAGGATTTACCTGCGACGGGCCGGCATTGGTGGTCGACGAGGTCTCGACCATCGTCATCGAACCCGGCTGGCAAGGGCGGGTCGACTGCCTGGGCAACCTGATCCTGTCGCGCGTGGCGGAACGGGAAACACAAGCGTTTGGAACCAGGCTCGATCCGGTGAGGCTCGAAGTGATGGGCGCCTTGTTCATGGCCATTGCCGAGGAGATGGGCGTCGCGCTCCAGAATTCGGCGAGCTCGGTCAATATCCGCGAGCGGCTCGATTTCTCCTGCGCGATTTTCGACCGTACCGGCAACCTCATCGCCAATGCTCCGCATATGCCGGTGCATCTCGGCTCGATGGGCGAAAGCGTCCGCACGATCATCCGCCGCCGCACCGGCGACGGTCGCGGAATCTGTCCCGGCGACGCCTATGCGCTCAACGCGCCCTATGACGGCGGCACGCACCTGCCGGATATCACTGTGATCTTGCCGGTCTTTGCCGCTGAAGCGGATAGTGCTCCGGCCTGGTTCGTGGCCGCGCGCGGGCACCATGCCGATATCGGCGGGATTGCCCCGGGATCGATGCCGCCCGACAGCATCTCGGTCGAACAGGAGGGAATTCTGCTCGACAATGTCCTGCTGGTCGACCGCGGTGAATTCTGCGAACGGCAATTGCGCGACCTTCTTTCTTCAGGACCATTCCCCTCGCGCAATCCGCAGCAGAATATCGAGGATCTTAAGGCGCAGATTGCATCCTGCGCCAGGGGCGCGGCGGAACTGCGCCGGATTGCCGGCGAGCAGACCCGCGCAGCGGTCGACGCCTATATGGGCCATGTCCAGGACCAGGCCGAGGCGGCAGTCAGGGATCTCATCGGCCGCCTGTCCGATGGCTCTTTCGCTGCCCCGATGGACAATGGCGCCGAGGTAAGAGTGGCGGTCACAATTGATCGCGCGGCGGGCGAGGCGGTGATCGATTTCACGGGGTCTTCCGCGCAGCTGGCCGACAATTTCAACGCGCCGCTCCCGGTGGTGCGCGCGGCGGTGCTCTATGTCGTGCGGACCCTGATCGACCAGGCCGTGCCGATGAACGAGGGCTGCCTGCGCCCGATCAGGCTGATCGTACCCGATGGCTCGATGCTCAAGCCGCGGCACCCGGCGGCGGTCGTCGCCGGGAATGTCGAGACCAGCCAGGTGATCACCGATGCCCTGTTCGCCGCGCTGGGCGCGATGGCCGCCTCGCAAGGGACGATGAACAATTTCACTTTCGGCAACGAGAGCTACCAATATTACGAGACGATCGCCGGAGGCTCGGGTGCCGGGCCGAATTTCGATGGCTGCGATGCGATCCAGACGCATATGACCAACAGCCGCCTGACCGATCCGGAAGTGCTCGAGAGCAAGTTTCCGGTACTGCTGGAAGAATTCTCGATTCGCCGCGGCTCCGGCGGCCGGGGCCGGCACGCCGGAGGCGATGGGGCGATCAGGCGGGTGCGCTTTCTCGAGGCAATGAGCGCAGGCATCCTCTCGGGCCGGCGGATCAATGCCCCGTTCGGCCTTGGCGGAGGTGAGGCCGGGCAAGCGGGCGTCAATCGGGTCTTGCGCGCGGACGGTTCGGTCGAGCAATTGGGACCATCGGCCAGCGTGGAGATGCAACCGGGCGACCGCTTCGAAATCGCCACGCCCGGCGGCGGAGGCTTTGGCGAAGATCAGGATTGACGGCTATCGCACGCCTGTGAGTGTGGCGACGGGACAACAGTCTGTGAGTGTCATCCAGTCGTAACCGTTGCGTAGCTGCTAAGTCACAACCGGCCTCTAGCGCTCCGGCATCCACAGGACCGGAGGACACCCATGAACGCCACTCGCCTTTTCGTCTCCAGCGCCGCCCTAGCGGTCGCCGCCAACATCTCCACGCCCGCCCTGGCCGGCGAAGTCGCCGGTTTCGTGTTCGACGCTACCGATACGGTCGCCCTGCAATCGGCGCAGGTCCGGGTGGTCGAACTCGATCGCGTGGCGACCACAGGGCGCGATGGCGGCTACCTGCTTGCCGGACTTCCCGCCGGGACCTACACGATCGAGGCGCGCTATATCGGTGCCCAGACAGTGCGCCGCACGGTCGAAGTGCCTGCAACCGGTACGGTGACTTTGAACATCGCCCTCGGCGAAGCCGGCGAGATCCTGGTGGTTGGCCAGGCCGCGACCCAGGCCAGTTCGCTCTCGCTCAAGCGCGAAAGCGATACGGTGGGCGATGCGATCACGCGCGACGCGATCGGCCAGTTTCCCGACCAGAACGTCGCCGAATCGCTTCGCCGCCTGCCGGGTGTCAATGTCCTCAACGACCAGGGCGAGGGCCGCTTCGTTTCGGTCCGGGGCCTCGATCCCGAGCTCAACGCGACCTCGATCAACGGTGTCCGGCTTCCCGCCCCCGAAAGCGATGTCCGTTCGGTGGCGCTCGACGTGATCTCGTCCGACATCATCGAATCGATCGAGGTCAAGAAGTCACTCACGCCGGACATGGATGCCGACACGATCGGCGCGTCGATCGAGATCAACACCACCAGCGCCTTCTCGCTCCGTCGGGACCAGGTTACCGCCGAGATCGAAGGCAGCTATAACGACTATTCGGGCGAAGTGACGCCCAAGGGGAGCGTCGATTTCGCCGCGCGACTGGGCGAGGGCGTGGGCGTTTCGGGCGGTATCAGCTATTACAAGCGCGAATTCGAAACCGACAATATCGAGGCCGATGGCTGGGAAGACGATGGCAGCGGCATCTTCGCACAGGAAGTCCAGTACCGCGATTACGACGTCCATCGCGAACGCATCAGCGCTTCGCTCGGATTCGACTTCAAGGTCGGCGATACGACCGAGCTCTTTTTGCGCGGCCTCTATAGCGAATTCAACGACCAGGAATATCGCCGCCGTCTGACTTTCGATCTCGGTGATTTCGATGATGCAAGCTCGATCAACGGCATGGCTGCGACATTCAGTGCCGCGGATGAGCGCGTGCAAGTCGAACGCGACATCAAGGACCGTTACGAAAGCCAGAAGATCCGCTCGCTCACGTTTGGCGGCGAGACCCGGAGCAATGGCTGGCTAGCCGAATATTCGGCCAGTTGGGCAAAAAGCTCCGAACTCGAAGATGGCTCTGTCGATCCGGCCGAATTCCGTCGCCGCTTCGATCCGGACGACAACGAAGATGTCGTCGTCAGCTTCGATTATTCCGACATGCGCCTGCCGATGTATTCGGTTTCGGGTGCCAATGCAGGCTTGTTCTTCGATCCGTCGGAATACGAGCTCAACGATATCGAGTTCACCGAACTTTCGGATTCGCAGGACGAGGAATATGCCGCCAAGTTCGACCTTGGCCGCGAATTCTATACCGACAGCGGCACTTTCACCGTTCAGGGCGGCTTCAAGGGCCGCTGGCGTGACAAGAGCTACAACTTCAATGTCAGCTTCTGGGAGCATGACGATCTCACGCTCGCCGACGTGCTCGGGGCGCAGACCTATCGCATCGCCGAGATCGAGCCCTTGCCGAATTATAGCGGTTCAACCGACTTCTTTCTGGCCAATATGAACGATTTCGAATTCCAGCCCGTGGACTCGGCCTTCGATTCCGCAACTTCCGACTATACGGTCGAGGAAGACGTCATGGCCGGCTATTTGCTCGGCCGGTGGGACAGTGCGACCCTGCGGGTGATCGGCGGCGTGCGCTACGAGCACACCTCGAACTTCATGTCGGGCAACGATGTGCTGCTGGTCGAGGAAGACGGCACCCTGCCGGGCGGCGGAACGGCGACCGACGATACGGTGATCGTTTCGGGTATCACCTATGAGCGGGACTACGAGCATTGGTTGCCGAGCCTCAACCTGCGCTGGGAAGCCCAGGACGACCTGGTGGTCCGCCTTGCGGGCTATCGCAGCCTGGTGCGGCCGAAGCTCTCCAGGCTCGCCCCGCGCTTCTTTGTCGAGCAGAACGACGAGGACGAGCGCGAAGGCGAATTCGGCAATCCCGACCTGCTGCCCTACGAGGCCTGGAACTTCGACGCCTCGCTCGAATATTACCTGTCGGGCAACGGCGCGATCAGCGGGGCGGTGTTCTACAAGGACGTGAAGAACTTCATCGTCGACACGGTTGTCGAGGATGGCACCTATCGCGGCATTGCGTTTGACGAGGCCGTCATCCCGATCAACGGCGATAGCGGCGAAATCTTCGGCTTCGAACTGGGCTATTCCCAGGCCTTCACTTCGCTTCCCGAGCCGTTCGACGGGCTGCTGTTCCAGGCCAATTACACCTATACCGATGCAACCGGCCTGATCCCGACCGACGGCGACCCGACCGACCTGCGTGAGATCACGCTGCCGTCATCCGCGCAGAACACGTTCAACGCCGTGCTGGGATACGACAAGGGGCCAATCGACCTGCGTCTTTCGGGCACCTACCGGGATTCCTATCTCGACGAGGCCGGCGACGAGGCGGAGGAAGACCGCATTGTCGACAATCACTTCCAGCTCGACCTGTCAGCGAAGTTTCGGGTGACCCAGAACGTCCAGCTCTTCTACGAGTGGATCAACATCAACAATGCCAAATACTTCGCCTACAACACGTTCGGCGGCCGCCGGAACCTCTTGCAATACGAGGAATACAACTGGACCATGAAGTTCGGCGCCCGGGTGAACTTCTGATGCGAAAGGCGAATGCGCTTCTGGCGCTGGCAACGGCGCTAGCGGCGTGCAACCAGTCGTCCGAAAGCGAGACGGCGGCGGGTCCGTGGCCCGCCGTCTCCGTAACGGCGGCGGGCGAGACCGAACCGGTCGGCACCGGCAATGGCGAGGATGCCGCCGACGATCCGGCGATCTGGCGCAATCCCGAAAGTCCGGTAGCGAGCCTGATCGTCGGGACCGACAAGAAGGCCGGGTTGCACGTCTACACGCTCGACGGGGTGAGCCGGTTCTTCGATCCGGGCGGCCATCTCAACAATGTCGACCTGGTCGATCTTGGCGAGCAAGGCGTGATCGTGGTCGCAAGCGACCGCAACGACCTCGAAGCGGCGCAGCTGCGCATCTACCGCCTCGACACCGACACGCCGGCGCTCGAACTGCTTGGCAGCGTTCCGGGCGGCGCGGGCGAGGCCTACGGCATTTGCCTGCTCGTCGCCGAAGACGGGCTGCATGCCTTCTCGGTGCTCAAGGAGGGCGTGATCGAGGACGTCCGCATCACCCTGGGCGCAACCGTGAGCGGTGCCGTGGTTCGCACGCTCAAGGTTCCGAGCCAGCCCGAAGGCTGCGTCGCCGACACCCGCAATGGCGATCTCTATATCGGGGAGGAAGTCGGCGGCATCTGGAGGTTTGCCGC
>NZ_DBNHSF010000145.1:0-3624 GCF_057143545.1 Candidatus Andeanibacterium sp. | reverse complement strand
GCGCAGCAGCCGCTGTCCGCCCAATCCTTCGACGCCTCGGCCGAGCCCACATGGGCGTTCGAGGAAAGCGATCTTCCGCTCGACCCGGACTTCCTGTTCGGTACGCTCGACAACGGGATGCGCTATGTCGTCCGCCACAATGCCACGCCGCCGGGCCAGGGGCTGGTGCGGCTCCATATCGATGCCGGATCGCTGTCCGAGTCCGATACCGAGCTCGGCTATGCGCATTACATCGAACATATGGCCTTCAACGGTTCGACCAATGTGCCCGAAGGAGAGATGGTCAAGCTGCTCGAACGCGAAGGGCTGGCTTTCGGGGCCGACACCAACGCTTCGACCAATTTCGACGTCACGCTCTATATGCTCGACTTGCCGCGCAACGACCCCGGACTGCTCGACACCGCTTTGATGCTGCTGCGCGAAACCGCCAGCGAACTGACGTTTGCGCCAGAGGCGGTCGAGCGCGAGCGCGGCGTGGTGCTCGCCGAGAAACGGACGCGGGATACCTATGCGCTGCAGAATGTCGTCGATTCGCTGGAATTCCACTATCCCGGATCGCAGCTCGCGGCTCGGTTCCCGATCGGCGAGAACGAGACCCTCAACGCCGCCAGTTCCGATAGCCTGAAGGCATTGTGGGACAAGCTCTACACGCCCGGGAACGCAACCCTGATCGTGGTCGGCGATTTCGATCCCGAAGAGGTTCAAGCCATGATCGAACGGCGCTTTGCCGACTGGGCGCCCGAACCGCGGCACGAGCAGCCGTCGGCCGGCCCGATCGACCCCGGACATCGCGGCCTGACGGATATCTTCATCCATCCCGCGCTGCCCGAGAGCGTCACCGTTTCACGCAACGGCGCCTGGCTCGACGAGCCCGACACGGTCGCCCAGCGCCAGCAGGATGTGCTGCGGCAGATCGGCTACGGGATCGTCAACCGGCGCTTCCAGCGCATCTCGCGGCAGCAGGATGCCCCGTTTCGCAGCGCGCAACTGACCACGGGCGGTGTCTTCCGGGCGGGACGGACCACCAGCCTGACCGTCGTCACCGGCAATGGCGAATGGGACGCGGGGCTCTCGGCCGCCGCCGCCGAATATCGCCGCTCGGTCGAACTCGGCTTCAGCGAGGCCGAAGTCGCCGAACAGGTCGCCAATTTGCGCACGGCAATAGAAAACTCCGTCGCCAGTGCGCAGACGCGCAGCAACGGGGCGCTGCTCCAGGGAGCGCTTGCGCTCGTCCAGGACGACAGGATTCCGACAACCCCGCAAAGCGGGCTCGATCGCCTGAACGCGATGATCGACTCGATCACGCCGGGAAACGTCCTCGCGGCCTTGCTGGACGAACTGGTCCCGCTCGACGATCCGCTGATCCGCTTTACCGGTCCCACCGCTCCCGACGGCGGCGAAGCGGCCCTGCGAGCCGCGTGGGACGAGGCAATGGCCGCGGCGCTGGTCGATACCGAAGAGACCGCCGCAATCCCGTTCTTCTATACCGATTTCGGGCCCGCCGGAACGGTCGTGTCCGATAATGTCGAACCGCTGCTCGGGATCCGCCGGATCCGCTTCGACAACGGACTCATGCTCAATCTCAAGCAGACCGACCTGCAAGACGATCGGGTGCTGGTCAGGCTCAATGTCGACGGCGGCAACCTGCTCAATACAAGGGACAATCCGCTGGCGACCCAGCTGGTCTCGGGCTTGCCGATCGGCGGCCTCGGCAAGCACAGCCAGGACGAACTCCAGTCGATCCTCGCCGGACGCAGCGTGGCGCTGGCCATCCGTTCGAACGAGGAAACATTCGCTTCGACCAGCAGCACCACGCCGCGCGATCTCGAATTGCAGCTGCAGCTGCTTGCCGCGCTGCTCACCGATCCCGGCTATCGCACCGAGGGCGAAATCCAGTTCCGGCGCAACATTGCGGACTTTTTCTCGCGCAAGGATGCGACCCCCTCGCTGACCCTTGGCAATGCGCGGGAGGGCATCCTGTCCGATCGCGATCCGCGCTTCAGCCTGCTGGACCAAGAGGCCTATCTCGCGCTCGATTTCGCCAAGCTCAGGCAGGACATTTCCGATCGCCTTGCCAATGGCGCGCTGGAACTGGCCTTGGTGGGAGATTTCGACCCGGACCTGGCCATCGCCATTGCAGCCCGCACGCTGGGCGCGCTGCCGCAGCGCGAGGCCGAGTTCCGGCCCTACACCGAAAACCGCGACCGCAGCTTCACCGGCGACCGTACCCGGCGTGTGCTGTATCACGAGGGCGAGGCCACGCAGGCGCTGCTCGAACTGGCCTGGCCAACCCGCGACGACAGCGACCCGGTCGAGAATGTGAAGCTGGGTCTGCTCGAGCGGGTCGTCAGGCTCGAACTGCGCGATCGCCTGCGGGAGGAACTGGGCAAGACCTACTCGCCCGGCGTGAATGCAAGCCAATCGCATACCTATCCGGGCTATGGCACTTTCATCGTCTCCGCCGAGATCGATGTCGCCGATGTCGCTGCGGCACGGCAGGCAATGCTCGATACGGTTGCCGGGCTTGTATCCAACCCGATCGACGAAGACCGATTGCTGCGGGCGCGCCAGCCGCTCATCGAGCGGCTCGAAAATTTGCTCAAGACCAATGGCGGCTGGATGAACCTGGTTGACCGGGCGCAGGCCGAGCCCGAGCAGATCGAACGGTTCGTCAACGCCAAGGCGATTGTCGAGCGGATTACTCCCGATGAGATCATGGCAGTCGCGCGGAGCTATCTCGATCCCGGCCAGGGGCTGGAAATCCTGGTCCTGCCGCGCGAAGCAGCTCAAGCCGGGGACGAATGAACAGGCCTGCTTGCGCGGCAAGGCTACGGGAGGCATAGGGCGCGCGAGTCTCCCATCCCGAACGCGAAAGAGCCCCGCATGAAGGTCAGAATCTATGTCAGCCTCAAGCCTGGGGTGCTCGACCCTCAAGGCCGCGCGATCCATCATGCGCTTGAGGGGTTGGGCTTTTCCGGCGTCAGCGATGTCCGTGCCGGGCGGCTGATCGAGCTGGAGGTGGACGACAGCGTGACCGACGAGGCGCTCGACGAAATGTGCCGCAAGCTGCTCGCCAACATGGTAATCGAGAATTACCGCATCGAGAGGGTCGCCCAGTGAGCTTCAGGGGAGCCGTGATCACCTTCCCCGGCTCCAATTGCGACCGGGACCTGGCAATGGCGCTGGAAGACGTCTCGGGTGTCCCAGCCATCCGCGTTTGGCATGGCGATTCCGAACTGCCCGAAAGGCTCGATTTCATCGGCATTCCCGGCGGATTTTCCTATGGCGATTACCTGCGATCGGGCGCGATTGCCGCGCGTAGCCCGATCATGCGCGCGGTGGTCGAAGCCGCCGGGCGCGGAGTTCCCGTCTTTGGCGTGTGCAATGGCTTCCAGGTCCTTACCGAAAGCGGCCTGCTGCCGGGCGCGCTGATGCGCAATGCGAGCCTCAACTACATCTGCCGCACGGTTCCCCTGCGGGTGGAAAACAGCCAGTCGCTGTTCACCTCGGGCTATGAGAGCGGCCAGGAAATCCGCATTCCGGTGGCGCATCACGACGGAAACTATTTCGCCGATGAGGCCACGCTCGACCGGCTCGAAGGCGAAGGCCGGGTTGCGTTCCGCT
>NZ_DBNHSF010000144.1:0-4561 GCF_057143545.1 Candidatus Andeanibacterium sp. | reverse complement strand
ATCCCGAGCACTTGCGGCACGGTCAGTATCCACAAGAAGTGGTTTACGATGATTCCTACGACGACGGGCGCTTTGACCATAATTCAGCGACTTGCCGCGCAATCAGTCAGAACCTGACTCCTGCCAGGTCCCTGAATTTTTCATTGTCACCGAGCAACTCCTCGTACCTCCCGCTCGCCACGATCCTTCCCCCCTCGACCAGGTGGATCGTGTCGGCCGCCTCGATCGTCGTCAATCTGTGGGCGATCGCGATCACCGTCCGGTCGCCGCGCAGCCGGGCGATCGCTTCGGAAACCTCGCGTTCGGTCGCCGTGTCGAGCGCGGCGGTCGCTTCGTCGAATACCAGCACCGCGGGATGGCGATAGAGCGCGCGGGCGATCGCCACCCGCTGGCGCTGGCCGCCCGAAAGCAGGCCGCCTTCCTGCCCGAGCGGCGTTTCGAGCCGGCGCGGCTTGCCGCGGAAGAAATCGGCGATGGCCGCGGCTTCGAGCGCCTGCCAGACCGCCTCGTCGTCGATCTCCTCCGGCCGCAGCCCGAGCGCGACATTCTCGCGCACCGAGCGCCCCGAGATGAACGGCGACTGCCCGACATAGCCGATCTGCGAATGCCACGCCGAGAGATGGCGCTGGATTTCCCAGCCGTCGCAGGTGACGGTGCCGGCCTGCGGCCGCAGCAGGCCCATGATGATCAGCGCGAGGGTCGACTTGCCCCCTCCGGAAGGGCCGCAAAAGGCGGTGAAGCTGCCCGCCGGAATGGCGAGCGAAACATTGTCGATCGCCGCGCTCGCCGCCTCGGGATAGGTGAAGGATACGCCTTCGAGCCTGATCGCATCCGCCAGGGTCGGGGAAGCCCCGGCGGGGAGCGGCAGGTCGAGGTCGCGATCGGCCTCGCGGGCGATCCCCGCGGCGGCGCCGCCAAGCAGCTGCGGCGCGGCGCGGGCCAATGCGTCCATCATCCGCGTGCGGGCGTCCCTCGCCTGGCTTATCTGCTGCATCTCCTGGGTCAGCCGCGAGGTCGCCGCGGTGATCCTGAGGCCCGCGAAACCGAGCACGGCGAGTGTCGGCAGCGCGCCCGCAAGACCGCCTTCGCTCGACGCGAACCAGGTCGCCGCGAGCGCGATGCCGCCCGCGAGGACCAGCTCGTTGAGCGCGCGCGGGCCCATCTCCAGCGCGCGGATGCGGCGGTCGGCGAGCGCGAATTCGCCGGCCACCTCGCCAAAGCGGCCGCGCATGACGTCCTGCCGCCCCGCCAGCCGCACTTCGAGCATCCCGCCAAGCGCCTCGTTCATCACCGTGGATAGCGCGATCTGGGCCTTGCGGACGCGTTCGCCCAGCGAGGTCGAGATCCTCCGCGTCACGGCCAGGAACGCCGCGGCGGTGATCCCGAGAATCAGGCCCGAGCCGAGGACCAGGCCGGGGTCGATCACCAGCAGCAGCGCCGCCAGCATCGCCAGCACTATCGCGATGTCCGCGGCGGCCAGGAGCAGCGGCCTGAAGGCGGAGCGAAACACCATCAGGACCGAATTGAGGACCTGCGCGGGCTCCAGGGTCCCTCGCTGGCGCAGGAGCTCGAGCGGCATGTCCTGGTAGCCGTCGAACAATGCCGTCGCGACCTTCTCGTAACGCTTCATGACGAACCGCAGCAGGGCGAAGGAGGACAGCAGCCACAGCGCGTTCTTGATCGCAAAGATCCCGACCAGCACCAGCCCCGCGGCAATCGCGAATTGCGCGCCCGCGTAGCTCCCGGCGACCGCCTGGTAGAGGTCGGTGACGATTGCCAGCTGCCCCCCGTGATCGGCCCCGCCAAGCACGGCAATATAGCCGAACAGGAAGAACATCCCGGTGATCTCGAGCGCTCCGGAAAGCGCCAGCAGCACGACCAGTCCCGCCGCCCTGACCCGTCCCGCCCGGTCGAGCAGGCGCCACAAGTCCCGGAATGTCTCGAATAGGATCATACTGCCCGCTCCAGGGCCCTCGCCCTAGCTTTCCGCCGGAACCCGCGCAAGCGAGCGGGCCGCGACTTTCAACGCTTGCCTGTGGCGGCAATTGCGGATCGCGTCCGAAATGTCCGGTTATCCCCAAACTCATCGGGCGCTTTCCCGGCCGGCCTTGGCGAAGGCCACCCTTGGGGCTAACCGGTTCTGCGATATCGCGAGGAAAGGGACATTCCAGGAAGATGGCCGACCGAATTGGCAAGCGCGCCCTAATCACCGGCGTAACCGGGCAGGACGGGGCCTATCTCGCCCGGTTCCTGCTCGACAAGGACTACGAGGTGCACGGGATCAAGCGCCGCTCCTCGTCCTTCAACACCGGACGGGTGGAAGATATCTACGAGGACCCGCACAGCGCCGGCCAGCGCTTCTTCCTCCATTATGGCGACCTCACCGACGCGACCAACCTCATCCGCATCGTGCAGGAGGTCCAGCCCGACGAGATCTACAACCTCGCCGCGCAGAGCCATGTCCAGGTCAGTTTCGAGACACCCGAATACACCGCGAATTCGGACGCGGTCGGCACTTTGCGCCTGCTCGAAGCGATCCGCATCCTCGGGCTCGAAGGCAGGACCCGGTTCTACCAGGCCTCGACCTCGGAACTTTACGGCCTGGTACAGGAGGTCCCGCAAAGCGAGACCACGCCGTTCTATCCTCGCTCGCCCTATGGCGTGGCCAAGCTCTATGCCTACTGGATCACGGTCAACTATCGCGAGGCCTATCGCATGCACGCCTCGAACGGGATCCTGTTCAACCATGAGAGCCCGCTGCGCGGCGAAACCTTTGTCACCCGCAAGATCACCCGCGCCGCGGCGGCGATCGCGCTCGGCCGGCAGGACAAGCTCTATCTCGGCAATCTCGATGCCCGGCGCGACTGGGGCCATGCGAGGGAATATGCCCGCGGGATGTGGATGATCGTGCAGCAGGACGAACCCGACGATTACGTACTGGCGACCGGCGAGACCAACTCCGTTCGCGACTTTGTTAGCTGGGCCTTCGAAGATGCTGGAATTCCACTGGAATTCAAAGGTGAAGGGATCGACGAAAAGGGCTACTGCGCGAAGACGGGCAAGTGCCTGGTCGAAGTCGATCCGCGCTATTTCCGGCCCACCGAAGTCGATTTGCTGATCGGCGATCCCAGCAAGGCCCAGGCAAAGCTCGGCTGGAAGCACGAAACCTCGGCCCGCGAGCTGGCCCGCGAAATGGTCGAGGCCGACCTTGTCACCATGCGCGACGCGCCGATCGGCAAGGGATCATGAGCGAAGCCGTGTTCGAACTTGCAGGGAAGCGCGTCTATGTCGCGGGCCACAAGGGCATGGTCGGCTCGGCGCTCGTCCGCCGCCTCGAAACCGAGGAATGCGAAATCCTGACGGCACCGCGCGGGCTGGACTTGCGCGAACAGGCCGCGGTGCGCGACTGGTTTGCCGCCAATGCGCCGGACGCAGTGATCCTGGCGGCCGCCAAGGTCGGCGGCATTCTCGCCAACGACACGCTTCCTGCGGAGTTTCTCTACGACAACCTCATGATCGAGGCCAATGTGATCGAGGCGGCATACCGCCAGCAGACCGGTAAATTGCTGTTCCTCGGATCGTCGTGCATCTATCCGCGCCTGGCCCCGCAGCCGATCGCCGAGGAGGCGCTGCTGACCGGGCCACTCGAGCCCACCAACGAATGGTATGCCATCGCCAAGATCGCCGGGATCAAGCTGTGCCAGGCCTATCGCAAGCAATATGGCTGCAATTTCATCAGTGCCATGCCGACCAATCTCTACGGCCCGGGCGACAATTACGACCTGCAATCGAGCCATGTCCTGCCCGCCCTGATCCGCAAGGCGCATAAGGCACGGCTTGCCGGAGCCGCGTCGTTTCCGATCTGGGGCACCGGTTCGCCGCGGCGGGAGTTCCTCCATGTCGACGACCTTGCCGATGCCTGCGTGTTCCTCCTCAAGGCCTATGACGGATACGATCCGGTCAATGTCGGCTCGGGCGACGAGGTGACGATCCTCGAGCTGGCCGCGCTGGTTTCCGAAGTCGTCGGTTTCGAAGGTTCAATCGAAACCGATCCTTCGAAACCCGACGGCACCCCGCGCAAGCTGCTCGACAGCTCCAAACTCGCCGCGATGGGGTGGCAGCGCTCGATTCCGCTCAGGCAGGGGATCGAGGCCGCCTATCGGGAGTTCCGTGCCGCTGCGAGTGCCTGATCGCGCCAAATTCCCGGCAATTTCTCGCCATTAGCCAATCATCAAGGTTTCCTCCTTATTCACCATTTCGAGGAAGACGGTGTCAGCCACAGTCTGGCAGCGATCCGTTTGAAACTTGGATTGGCAGAATTTTCGGGGGCTGGAATGAGCGCATTCGGACGGAAGAACGGCGCAGCGGGCATGGCACCGGGTGCGAGGCCGTCGTCTTTCGGCGTCGCAAAGCCGATGAAGGGCGGCGATGGCCGCAAGAGCCCTGCCCCCCCGCCGATGGGCGGCGAACAATTCCCTCCGGTCCCGGCCGATCCGCTGGACATGGCCGGCCCTGCGGGCCAGGGCGACGCGATGTCGCGGCTGGCCGACCGCGCCAACAA
>NZ_DBNHSF010000143.1:0-5881 GCF_057143545.1 Candidatus Andeanibacterium sp. | reverse complement strand
CGAGCAGGGAGACGAAATATTCGCGCGGGGACATCGCTTCCAGGGTCGACGGACCAAACGTCCCGACCTGCAAGGCGCTGTCGAACCGTTTCACCGCTTCGGCCAGTTCCTCGGCCAAGAGGGCGAGATTGGCGTGCAGATTCCGGAGCGAAATGTTCCCGTCGGTCCGAGCATCCTGCCCGGCCGCGTTATTCGTAACGGCACTCATAAAAACCCGTCCTTATTGCACTGCGGCCGTTGCCGTCGTGCCGTGGTTGGCGCTCCGCAAAATGAGACCGGGGCATGGCCAGAGAGACATGAGGGAGAGTCTCTGCTGTCCATGCCCCAGGTCCGGGAGGGGCGGTTGCGCTTCCCTGGACAACGCACCTGGCGCTGCCAAACAGGGAACCGCAGCCACGATTTAACCGACCGGTTAATGGTCCCCGGGATCGTTATCAAGGGAAAAGAACTGGTGCGCCAGGCAGAGCGGTCGGGCAGTTCCGGCAATGAAATTGCGATTCATGCGCTTGATTGCGAAGCGACGCCCGCCATTGATTTAATCAATCGATTAAGGGCGATTCCAGGAAACCATCTTACCGGAAATTGTAACGAAAAAAATCTGGATTTCGGCCTTCGAAGGGCCGGAATTCGCCCTTCCGGCCAGCTCCGCACGGCTTCCGATCGCCATCCTCCCGACCGAATCGATTGCAGGATCGATTCGTCACAGGACTCCGGTTCGGCCGCCTTGCCGGTTCCAGCGATCGATCATCATGAGCGTGCCGACGCAGATCATGTTGGTCATCATCGAAGAGCCGCCATGGCTCATGAAGGGCAAGGGAATCCCGACCACCGGGGCAAGCCCCATGACCATCATGAGGTTGATCGCGGCGTAGAAAAAGATCGTCGCGGTCATCCCGCCGGCAAGCAAGGCCGAGAACCGGTCCCTTGCCCGGCGCGCAACGCCAAGGCCCCAGCGCAGGACAATGCCGAACACCAGCAAGACCAGCAGGCCGCCGATCAGTCCCCATTCCTCCGCCATGGTCGCGAATACGAAATCGGTATGCGGCTCGGGCAGGTAATCGAGGTGGCTTTGCGAGCCGTTGCCAAAGCCCTTTCCGGTGAGCCCTCCCGATCCGATCGCGATCTTGGACTGGGTGATGTGGTAGCCGGCGCCGAGCGGATCGCTCTCGGGGTCGAGGAAGGTCGTGACCCGGCGCTGCTGGTAATCCTTGAGACCGAAGAAGAAGGCGAGGGGTGCCACCACCAATGCTGCGCCGGCCCCGCCAACGAACCATTTCATCGGCAGGCCGGCGAGGAACATCATGACCACACCGCCGAACATGATCGCCAGCGCAGTCCCCAAATCGGGCTGGAGGAGCACCAGCCCTGCCGGGACCGCAATCAGCGCCGCGGGAAAGAGGATCGCACGCAACCCTCCCGTCTCTCCCGCAGGCAACGAGTGGTAGAAGCTGGCGAGGACCAGCACGATTGCCGGTTTCATCAGCTCCGAGGGCTGGAGGTTAACCGGTCCGAGTTCCAGCCACCTCTGGCTTCCGCCGCCCATGGCTCCGATCGCCTCGACGAGCACCAGCAGGACGAGAGTCCCGAGATAGGCCGGATAGGCAGCCCATCTGACCAGTTCGCGCGGCAGATAGGAAATAACCAGTGCCATCGTCAGGAAGACCGCGAACCGCAGCAAATGCGACCATGCGAAAGGCGACATGCTTCCGCCTGCCGCGGAATAGAGGACCGCCGCGCCGAAGCTGACCAGCAGGGTCAAGGGCAGGATCACCGGCCAGGGCTGGTTGGCAATCGGGGCAGGGACGATCGAGCGGATCATTGCGCTGCCCCAGTTGCAGGCACGGGATCGGGCGCAACCGGACTGGCCGGTTCCGTCGTCGGTGGTATGATCTCGTCCTCTTCCACATCCCTGCTCCGGCGCGAGCCTTGCGGAGAATCCTCGATCTCCGCTGCCGCCGCGCGGGCCTCGGCATCGACCTGGCGGGCGATCGATTCCGGATCGGGCGGGAGCGCCGGCAATTCGATTCCGGCCTCCTCGGCATAGACCGCATAGCGCTTGGCCATGCGTTCCTGCGGTGTACCGCCCCATTGTTGCTCCAGCGCGTGCAGCGCTTCGAGGCCCTTGGCCGGATCGAACAGGAATGTCATCACGTCGCGCGCGACCGGATAGGCCGCTCCGGACCCGCCCCCATGCTCGATCACCACCGCCCCGGCATAGCGCGGCTGTTCGAACGGAGCGAAGAAGACGAACAGGCCGTGGTCGCGGTATTTCCAGGGGCCGGAGCGCCCATCGGATACGCTCAAGCTCACGACCTGCGCCGTGCCAGTCTTGCCGGCCATCTTGATGTCGGGAAACGGCAGGCGCGCTCGTCCGGCGGTACCCGGACCGTTGACGACGTCGCTCATCGCTTGCCGCACATAGGCGATGTATTCCGGTGAGAATCCGAGCGACACAAAATCCTTGATGCCGGTGTCGGCCATGAGCCGGGGCACTACTTCTCGCCCCGTTGCCAGTCGGGCGCTCATCACTGCCAGTTGGAGCGGGCTAGCCAGATAGTAGCCTTGGCCGATCGAGGAGTTCACGGTGTCGTAAGGCTGCCACTCCTGTTCGAACCTGCGCAGCTTCCATTGCGAATCCGGGACGGTGCCGAAGAACTGGCTCGCCACCGGCAGGTCGAATTCCTGGCCAAGGCCGACATGGCGGGCGAAGTCGGCCACCTTGTCGAACCCGACCACCTGCGCGAAATGATAGAAATAGGTGTCGCAGCTCCTGTAGATCGCCTGCGCCATGTCGGTCGTACCGTGAGTCGAATGGCAGCGAAAGAAGCGATTGCCGACCCGCAGGCCGCCGGCACAATTGACGGTCTCCTCGGGCCTGATGCCGGCTTTGAGGAAGGCCATCGCGTGCATCGGCTTGATAGTCGACCCAGGCGGATAGAGGCCCTTGAGCACCTTGTTGCGCAGCGGCACCCGCTCGTCATCGGTCAGCATCTTGTATTCGACGCGCCCGATCCCGTCCGAGAAGCTGTTGGGATCGAAGCTGGGCATCGATGCCATGCACAACAGGTCGCCGGTGATGCAGTCCATCACCACCACCGAACCGGATTCGAGGCCAATCCGGCGCGCCGCGTAATCCTGCAGCGGGCCGTCGATCGTCAGCTTGATCGGTTGTCCCTGGACGTCCTCGCGAGTCTCGAGGTCGCGCACGATCCGGCCGCTGGCGGTTACCTCTACCCTCCGCGCGCCAGGTTCGCCGCGCAGGGTCTGTTCGAATTCCTTTTCCAGCCCGTCCTTGCCAAGCTTGAAGCCGGGAGTGACGAGCAGCGGCTGCGGTTCCTTCTCGTATTCCTCGCGCGCCGCGGCGCCGACATATCCGATCAGATGGCCGACCGAGGGACCGGTCGGATAATAGCGGGAGAAGCCGCGTTGCGGCACGACCCCGGGCAGTTCGGGAAGCCTGACCGTTACCGCCGCGAAATCTTCATAGGCGAGGCCATTGGCAACTTCGACCGGCTGGAATCCGTGGGCTGTCTCGAGCTTGTCCTTGAGATCCTGGACCTCGACTTCGGTCATTCCGAGCAGCGAGCCCAGCGTTTCGATCTCCGCATCCTTGTCCTTCATCCGCTCGGGAATGATGTCGACCCGGAAGTCGGCCCGGTTCGAGGCAAGCGGCGCGCCGTTGCGATCCAGGATCCAGCCGCGCCGGGGCGGGATCAGCGACAGATTGACGCGATTGCTCTCGGCCAGGGTCTGATAACGCTCGTTCTCGGCGACGGCGATATAGCCCATGCGCGCGGCAAGCAGCAGCCCCACGCCGCCCTGGACCGCGCCGATCACGAAGCTCCGCCGGTTGAATCGCTGGCTCAGGCCGACGGCGGTCAGTTGTTGCTTCATGTGCGGTACGAATCACTCACATCGCGAATTC
This sequence comes from Candidatus Andeanibacterium sp., assembly GCF_057143545.1. Taxonomy (NCBI): domain Bacteria; kingdom Pseudomonadati; phylum Pseudomonadota; class Alphaproteobacteria; order Sphingomonadales; family Sphingomonadaceae; genus Candidatus Andeanibacterium; species Candidatus Andeanibacterium sp. The sequence goes on along the minus strand of NZ_DBNHSF010000143.1, from coordinate 1,956 downwards.
TCAACAGGCGTACGCGATCGAACACGGAAACCATGCGGGCAATAATGGGGAACAGCAGGATCGAGAGCAATATCTGCGGTATTACCAGCGGCAACACCAACAGGCCGAGGCCGGTCCCGCTGAACAGCGCCGCGATGGCAATATAGCCAGCAACCAGCCCGGCAGCGCTCGCCCATTCCTGCAGGAAATTGCGCCATGGAAACCGCGAATCGAGAACTTCCAGGATCAGCAAGGTCACCGACCACAGCATGATCGCGCAGCCGAACGGCTGGCCGCTGAACAGGTCGTCGAATGCGCCAAGCGCGATGCCGGTCCACAGGGGCAGGAGCCCGGGGCGCACCAGCCGCCAGGCAAGGAATATCATGTAGCCGAAAGGCGGCAGGATCGGGCCGAATGCGAGCAGCGGCAAAAGCGGCGCGAGCGAGCCAAGCAGTATCGTAACGAACGGCAAGCCGGTGGCGAGCAAGGGAGAATGGGCACGATCGATCTTCGATCCGAAATGGTCGCTGCGCGATCGAGGGTTGAGCTCGTCGATCATTCGCCGGTCCCGGACTGGTCGGGATCGGGCCCGTTCTCGATCACCTCGGCTGCCTCCCCGATCCAGACCGGGTCGACCGCGACATATGGCATCGCGGCGGGATTTCCCAACAGCGATACGATCGCACCGTCGCGGGTGATCTCCCGTGCCACGCCGACCGCAATCCCCGGCCGGTAAAGCCCGCCCGCTCCCGATGTCACGAAGACGTCGCCTACTTCGAGCGGGTTGATACCGAGATTGTTGAGCCGGATCCGCAGGGTCCCGTCGGCGCGGCCTTCGGCGAAACCGGCGACACTATCCTGCGCCCTGCGTACGGGCACGATGCTGGAACTGTCGGTCAACAGCAGCACGCGCGAGTTCCTGTCGCCGACCTCCAGCACGCGGCCGACCAGGCCAAGCGGTGACCTGACCGGCATTCCAACCGCAACTCCGTCATCCCGGCCCGCGGAGAGATAGGCGAGACGCCTGGCGCTCGATGAGGTCGATCCAATCAGCCGCGCGATTGCAACCGGCCGGGTCGGGCCGTCGTTCAATTCAAGCAGCGCTTTCAGTTCGCGGTTTTCCGCGGCGAGAGCCTCGGCCTCGGCCAGTCTGACATGGGCTTGGTCGATCTCGCGCTGCAGCCGTGCGTTCTGGCTGCCGGCGTAGAAATAGCCCTTGATCCCTTCCCACAGGCTCTGGCTGCCGCTGCGCCCGACCGCGCCGGCTTCGCCCACCGGCGCCACGACATCGGTCGCCTCGCCGCGAATGCCGGAGAATGTGCCAGGCCGGTTAAGCGAGATGAACAACAGGACGGCACCGATCACTGCGCCGGTCGCCGCCACGAGATAGCCGGTAAAGGCGCTGAACTGCGCCTTCCTGGAATGTCCCGTCTGACGGATTTTCGGCGGCGCCATCTGCGCCCTCTCCCTCCAGCTGCTGCCCCTCATTGGCCGGTGCGGCCACCCGGGCCGGCAACCGGCTTGGTGGTGGTGTTACGCCGTCATCAAGACGCCGCGATAGATCGGATCTTCCATGGCCCTGCCGGTGCCGAGCGCGACGCAGGACAACGGATCTTCCGCGACGCTCACCGGCAGCCCGGTTTCGTCGCGCAAATGTTCGTCGAGCCGGCGGATCAGGGCTCCGCCGCCGGTCAGCACGATGCCCTGGTCGACGATATCGGCCGCCAGTTCGGGCGCCGTGTTCTCGAGCGCAATGCGAACCCCTTCGACGATCGCGCCGATCGGTTCGGACAGGGCTTCGGCGATATTGGCCTGATTGATCGAGATTTCCTTGGGGACGCCGTTGACAAGGTCGCGGCCCTTGATCTGGATCGTCTCGCCGAATCCGTCTTCGGGAACCACCGCGATACCGTAATCCTTCTTGATCCGCTCGGCGGTCGCGTCGCCGATCAGCAAATTGTGATGCCTGCGGACATA
>NZ_DBNHSF010000142.1:0-14597 GCF_057143545.1 Candidatus Andeanibacterium sp. | reverse complement strand
CGACCATCGCAAAGGCGATCGCGGGCAGGAACCCGCCGAACCAGCCATTGCCGATATGGTAGGGCAGGCTCATCGCGGTATAGCGGATGCGGCTGGGGAACATCTCGACCAGCAGCGCGGCGATCGGTCCGTAGACCATCGTCACCAGCAGCACGAGCACGAACAGGATCGCAACCACCAGCGGTTTGTTGAGCGTCGCCGGATCGGCCTTGGCCGGATAGCCGGCGCGTTCGAGCTCGGCGGCCAGGGCTTCGCGGAAGGCCGCGGCATCTTCCGCCGCGGGCGCGCTTCCGGCCAGCACGGGAAGGGTGGTATCGCCGATCGTGACCACGGTTTCCGAACCCGGCGTCGCTTCGAGATTGGCATAGGGAATGCCGGTTGCGGCAAGCGCCCGCTTGGCAACGTCGCAGCCGGTCGTGTCGAAGCTGTTCCGGCCCACGGGATCGAACTGGAACGAACAGCTCTCCGGATCGGCGGCGACCGTGATCGGCGCGCTCGCGCTGGCCTGCGCCAGGGCCGGGTTGGCCGCCGCGGTCAGCGCGCTGAACAGCGGGAAATAGAGCACGGCGGCAAGCGCGCAGCCGCTCATGATGATCTTCTTGCGCCCGATCCGGTCGGACAGCCAGCCAAAGAACACGAAGAAGGGCGTGCCGATCAGCAGCGCCAGCGCGATCAATATATTGGCGGTCGCGCCATCGACCTTGAGGATCCGTTCGAGATAGAACAGCGCATAGAACTGGCCGGTGTACCAGATCACCGCCTGGCCGGCGACCGCGCCCAACAGCGCGACCAGCACCCAGCGCAGGCTTTTCCAGTTGCCGAAGGCCTCGGTCAGCGGGGCCTTGGAGGTCGCGCCTTCGTCCTTCATCTTCTGGTAGACCGGGCTTTCGTCAAGCTGCATGCGGATCCACAGCGAGACCAGCAGCAGGATCGCCGAGCCAAAGAAGGGCAAACGCCAGCCCCAATCGGCGAAGGCTTCCTCGCCCAGCGCCGCGCGGGTCCCGATCACGACCAGCAATGAGGCGAACAGCCCAAGCGTGGCGGTCGTCTGGATAAAGCTGGTGTAGAAGCCGCGCTTTCCTTCAGGCGCATGCTCCGCGACATAGATCGCCGCGCCGCCATATTGCCCGCCCAGCGCGAGGCCCTGGAGCAGCCGCAGCCCGACCAGCATCAGCGGGGCTGCGACCCCGGCACTGGCATAATTGGGCAGCAGGCCGACCGCGAAGGTCGAGGCGCCCATGATCCCCATCGTGACGAGGAACGTGTATTTGCGCCCGACCAGATCGCCGATCCGGCCGAATACCAGCGCGCCGAACGGGCGCACGAAAAAGCCGGCGGCGAAGGCGGCGAGGGCCAGGATGAAGCCGGTGGTCTCGTTGACCCCGGAGAAGAACTGGGCGGTGATGATCGTCGCCAGCAGGCCATAAAGATAGAAGTCGTACCATTCGAAGATCGTGCCGAGCGAGGAAGCGGCAATCACCTTGACATCCGAATTGCGCAGTTTGTCGCCGGCGGCCTCGGCCATATCCTCTCCCCTCGAATCCCTTGTTATGCTGGCGGAACCTGCCCGTGGGCCTGCCGGAAGGCAAGCGGTTTGGGAGCGCTAACAGGCAAGGACTTCAGGCTTTTGCGCGTTCGGCCAGCTGTCGCCGGTTCCAGCGCGGCATTTCCCCTGCCGTGGGGGGCGGCATCAGAGCCTCCAGGAATGCCCGCACAACATAGCCCAGCTTGGAGGCCTTTGAGGTGTAGACTCGGCTGTCCCAGGCGTGCCTGCCCTGGCGCTCCACCTGGGTCGCGATCGCACCGTAGATGCCGGCCGCCGACAGGACCGCCCAGCGCTGGCGGAAGGAGAGCCGCCCGGCCCCGACCCGCGCCGAGCGCTCGTGAATCTGGGACAGCCTGACCAGCCGCGCGGCCAGCTCGACCAGTTCGGCGCGATAATTGGGCCTGACATGCATGCCCGGCGGGATGTCGGCTTCGGCGAGCCATTCTCCGGGCAAGTAGCAGCGCCCCGCGGCGTTATCCTCCTTCACGTCGCGCGCGATATTGGCGAGCTGGAAGGCGAGGCCGAGGTCGCACGCGCGATCGAGCGTATCCTCGTCCTCGGGCGAAACCCCCATCACCACCGCCATCATCACGCCGACTGCCCCGGCTACGTGGAAGCAATAACGCATCAGGTCGCCTTCGTCGCGCGGGCGCCAGCCCCTGGCGTCGAGGGCAAAGCCTTCGATCACGTCCTCGGCCATCGCGGGGGTGATCCCGGTCTCGCGCGCCACGAGACCGAAGGCATCGAAGGCCGGGTCGCCGCTATCCTTGCCGGCGAAGGCCTTGGCGGTCAGCTCGCGGATGGTGGCGAGGCGATCCTGCGCGTCATCCTGGTCGCCCAGTTCGCCGCCAAACTCCTGGGCGTCGGCCAGGTCGTCGCAGCGCCTGCACCAGGCATAGAGCAGCCAGACCTTTTCGCGCGTTTCGCGGTCGAACAGCAGCGATGCGGTGGCGAAGCTCTTCGAGCCCTTGCGAATCGCGCTGCGGGCATGCTCAACCAGGGCCGCACGGTTCGAACTCACAAATCGGCGGCCTTCATCGAAAAGATCGGCTGGTGCGGCTCGTACTGTTCCATCGCGCCGAGCAGCTCGTCCAGCGTCTCGCGGGCAATGATGATCCGCGCGTGGACGTCGCGTACGAAGCCGACCGCGGTCATGTGACGGGTGAATTCGACCAGCCCGTCATAATAGCCGAAGGCATTGAGCAGGCCGACCGGCGAATTGTGATAGCCGAGCTGGGCCCAGCTGACCGCTTCCCACAATTCGTCCATCGTGCCGACCCCGCCGGGCAGGGTTACGAACCCGTCCGACAGATCGGTGAAAGCGGATTTGCGCTCATGCATGTTCTTGACCACGCGCAGCTCGGTGCAGTCGTAATTGGCGATTTCGCGGCTGACCATGGCTTCGGGGATCACTCCGATCACTTCGCCGCCGGCCGCCAGCGCACCCGAAGCAACCGCGCCCATCAGGCCGAGCCGCCCGCCGCCATAGACCACGCCGATCCCGCGCTCGGCGAGCGCCTCCCCGACCTCGCGGGCGAGTGCGAGATAGCGCTCGTCCGCGGGCGAAGCCGAACCGCAATAGACGGCGAGGCGCTCGATCATCCGGCGGCGTCCCCGGCTTCGCTGTCCGTGACCGGCGGCGCATCCGCGCCTTCATCTTCGGGCGTTGGCTCGGGCAGGCCGGCATTGGCGGAAGGCTCCTTGCCGCACAGCGCCTTGTAATACATCGCTTCGGCGCTGCCGGGATTGATCGGCAGGAATTCGGCCTGGTAGTTGAGCTGTTCGGTCGCCAATTCGTCGCCATCGAGCAGGCGGACGCCGGAAATCTTGGCCAGTTCAAGCTCGCAATCGATCGAAACGATCGTGTGCATGGTCCAGCTGGCATTGGGGCGCCGGAACACGCCCTGTTGCACCAGCCGCACGCCATCGAGCGCTTCGAACCAGCTCTCGAGGTCGAGCTCGACGGCAATCCCGCCGGGCAGCTCGTCGACCTGCTGCCAGTTCTCCGCCGCCAGCGGAGCGGGCAGGGCGGCGATGGCCAGGGCAAGCGGTACTAAGCGCGAGTTCATTCGGACAAATCCTCCAGCATCAGCCTGGCGGTGGCCTTGGCGCTGCCGACCACTCCCGGAATTCCTGCCCCCGGATGGGTCCCCGCTCCTACCAGATACAGGTTCCCGATCACATCGTCGCGATTATGGCCACGGAAAAACGCGCTCTGGGTCAGGATCGGTTCGAGGCTGAAGGCGCTTCCGAGATAGGCGTTGAGGTCGAGCGCGAAATCGCGCGGCGCATAATGGAACTTGGTGACGATCCGGTCGTGAATGTCGGGGATCAGCCGTCGCCCGACCTCGTCGAGGATGCGCTTTTCCAGGAGGTCGCCGACTTGCTCCCAGTCGATCATCAGCTTGCCCATATGGGCAACCGGGACCAGCGCATAGAAGGTGCTCTTGCCGTCGGGCGCCATCGAGGGATCGGTCACGGTCGGGTGGTGGAGATAGATCGAGAAATCGGCCGGCAGCACGCCATGCTCGTAGATGTCCTGAAGCAGTTCGCGATAGCGCGGGCCGAACAGGATCATGTGATGCGGGATGCCCGGCCAGCTCCCCTCGATCCCGAAATGGACGACGAACAGGCTCGGCGAAAAACGCTTCCTGGCCAATGATTTGGCCGCGCGCTGGCCGCGCAGGCTTTCGCCCAGCAGGTCGCGATAAGTGTGCATGATATCGGCATTGCTGGCGACCGCATCGAACCGCTCCTTCCAGCCGCTGCCGGTCTCAACCTCGGTCGCGACAGTCCCCAGCGTATGGATTTTCACCACCGGGTCGCCCAGCCGGATTGTCCCGCCCAGCCGTTCGAAATGCCGCACCATCGCCGCGACCAGCCGGTTGGTGCCGCCGCGTGCCCACCACACGCCGCCATCCTTTTCGAGCTTGTGGATCAGCGCATAGATCGAGCTGGTGGTCATCGGGTTACCGCCGACCAGCAGCGTGTGGAAGCTGAACGCCTCGCGCAGCTTGTCCGACTGGATATATTTCGAAACGATCGAATAGACCGACCGCCAGGCCTGGTGCCGCATCAGCGCCGGAGCGGCCTTCACCATCGAGCGGAAATCGAGGAACGGCACGTGGCCCAGCTTGACATAGCCTTCGCGCCAGACGGCTTCGGAGTATTTCAGGAATTCGTCGTATCCGGCGATGTCCTCTGGCGAGATCTTGCCGATCTCGCGGCGCAATTCCTCGTCCCGGTTCGAATAGTCGAAATTGGTCCCGTCGGGCCAGTTGAGCCGGTAGAACGGCGACACCGGCATCAGTTCGAGATCGTCGTCGAGGTCGTTACCCGACAGCGCCCACAGCTCGCGCAGGCAATCGGGATCGGTAATCACGGTCGGCCCGGCATCGAAGGTGAAGCCGTCCTGCTGCCAGAAATAGGCGCGGCCGCCGGGTTTGTCGCGCGCTTCGACGACGGTGGTCTTGACGCCGGCGCTTTGCAGCCGGATCGCCAGCGCCAGCCCGCCGAACCCGGCCCCGATCACGCAGGCGCGCTTGCCGTGGACCATGGCTGGCAGCTCGTTCATGCGGCTGCCTCCTGCCGCGCAAGCGGAGCCCCCGCCTGTGTCAGCGCACCGATTGCCCGCGCGATCGGAACCGGCGGCCTGCCGCACAGGATCCTGAGCTTGTCGAGCCGGGTCGAGCGCGCGGCATAGAAGCGTTCGATCAGCGGCGCTGGCAGGCGATAGAAGCGCTCGAAGATGCGATAGCGCTGTTCGGGCAGTGCCGCGCCGAACAGCATCGCGCCCAGCCGGCGATAGAAGCGGGTGTCGTGCCAATGGCGGCGGGCGCGGTCTTCCAGCAGAGTGGCGAGCTGTTCGCCCGGCAGGTCGGCATCATGCGCCACGGTCAGCGCGATCTCTGCAGCCTGCGGCAGCGTGTAAGAGGTCAGGGGATGGACGAAGCCGCCCAGCGCCCCGGCGCGGGCGACGCCGGCGATGCGGTGCTCCGCCTGGAAGCGGGCGAAATCGCCACCGGTGATGACCGGCAGGACTCCGGTTTCGCTGCCGAGCGTCTCGCCCTGCCAGCCACGCGCTTCGCAATAGGCGTCGATCCGGGAGGACAGGGTAGCGCGATCGAGCAGCGGGCTGTCGGCATAATAGGTGTCTTCGACGAACAGCTCCTGACGCGACAGCGGCAGGATGTAGACGAAGCGATAGCCGTCCAGCTGCTCGACCGTGGCGTCCATGATCACCGGGCGTTCGACCCCATGCGGCCGGTCGGTCCGCACATGGCGGCCCATGAACAGCTGCCAGCCGCCGGCGAGGCTGGGCGATGCCGGTTGCCCGCGGCAATCGATCACGGCGCGGGCCTCGCATTCGCTCCCGTCGGCAAGCGTGATTCGGTTTGCCGCGACCCGGGCGACCTGCTGCCCGGTGACGACGGCATCCCCGGGCAGCTGGCGCCGCAAGCTACTGTCGAAGTCCGCCGATGCCAGCGAACGATAGGGCGTCGCGAGCTGCCGCCCATGCGTGGGAAAGGCGACATCGTAGCCGTCGCTCCATTCGGCCCTGGGGAAGGCAGCCAGCAAATCCGTAGCGTCAGGCGACAGATCGCTCGCGAACCAGCTCCAGCGGTGATTGCCGCCGAGTGTGGGTCCGGCTTCGAACAGGCGGATCGCCAGGTCGGGCCGGTGTTTCGCCAGCGCAGCCGCGATCAGGCCGCCGGAAAGCCCGCCGCCGATGATGGCAATGTCGATCCTGCTGCCGCTCATACCGGTTGAGCTTTAGCCCAAGGGCGGATTGGCGCAAGCAGACGTGGTAAAGGCGAGCTCAACGAGCTCCGAAATAGACGACGCCGTGCGGCTGGGCGGCCTTGTCGATCGCGGCGATCATACCGTTCCAGATGTCCCTGTCGGGTTCGAGTGCGCTGATCCTGCGCGAGAGGAAAATGTCGCTGCGCCAGTAGATATATTCCTTCTGGCGCAGATCGAAGTCGTCGAGGTAGGCGACGACTGCGGGATCGGGCGGCAATGGTGGTGCCGCGGGTCCTGCCGGGACAGGATTTGGATTATGCCCCGCTGCCGGTTTCAGGAACGATTTCCGCGCGGGCGGTTCGGCTCCGTCGGCTGGCCTGGGCTGCGGTCGCAGTGCCTCCAGATCGTCTGTCAGCCCGATCCTTGTTAGATGGGCCTTGCCCTCCCTGGTCCGGTAAAAGGCCGCGAGCTTAACCGCTTCCTCGGGCGTATAGGCCTGGTGCAGCAATTCCATGAATTGCGGCCGGTAGCGCTTCTGGAACCGCTCTGATTGCTTCTTGATCCATGGCCGGAGCGCTTGGCCAAGATCGGCGGTCACGCCCGGGCTAAAGCGCTCGAGTTCCAGCATGTGGGGTTCCTGGCGAAACTCGGCCATGTATTTCTGATAGGCCCGGTTGAACATCTGGTCGGTGCCCATGGTCTCGTCCATCGCGGCATAGAGATCGTCGTAGGGATCGGCAGCGACCGGCGCCGTTTCTTCTGCCGCGACGGGGCCAGGCAGGCCTACCGTGCCCGAAAGGGCAAGTAATACCGCAATCGTTATGCGAATTGGTATGATTTTCGTCATGCGAAAAGAGTAATGCCAAATCTGTTAATATCTGCTTTCAGTTCCGCTTGTGGAGAGCGGTTGGTCAGGGCAGATATCGGCGATGACCTCGCTCCTCCCCCAGCGCCGGGCCCTGATCGCGGCGGCCATCGTCGCGCTGGCGGTGCTGGCGATCCTCGCCGCGATGGGTCGCCCGCCGATCTGCGAATGCGGCACGGTCAAGCTGTGGCACGGCGTGGTCCAGTCCTCCGGGAACAGCCAGCACCTGACCGACTGGTATACGCCGAGCCATGTGATCCACGGGCTGCTGTTCTACTTCTTCGCCCATCTGCTGTGGCGGCGCTGGCAGCTGTTCGGCGGCACGCCGGCCAGCTGGGCGTTCCCGATCGCGGTCGCGTTCGAAGGCTTCTGGGAAGTGCTCGAGAATACGCCCTTCATCATCGACCGCTATCGCGAAGCGACCGTCAGCTGGGGCTATGTCGGCGACAGCATGTTGAATTCGCTGGCAGATATCGGCTGGATGTGCTTCGGCTTCGTGCTCGCGGCGCGCGTGCCGGTGTGGACCAGCATCGCGCTGGGCGTCGCGCTCGAATTGCTGACACTGGCCTTGATCAGGGACAACCTTACGCTCAATGTCCTGATGCTGGTCTGGCCGGTCGAGGCGATCGCGCAGTGGCAGGCGGCTGGATAGGGGGCAGAACGGGCGGATGTTCACGGTAATTGTCAAATATCCGCTTCCGGTGCCGATCCCGCGCGACGTGATGATGGAAGAGTTCCGCGATGCCGAAGCCCGCTTCACCGCGCTGCCCGGCCTGATCCGCAAATATTTCTGCTACGACGAGGCGAGCCATACCGGGCACAGCGTCTATCTCTGGGAAAGCGAGGAACAGGCCCGCGCCTTCCATGGCAAGGAATTCGAACGCAAGATGGTCGAAGTGTTCGATGCGCCGCCCGAATGCATCTTCGCCGATACGCTGCTGATCGTCGATAACGAGCAGAAGAAAGTCACCGCCAACTAGTCTTCGGCCTCGGCCTGCGGGAGCTCGAAACCGGGCGGCGGCAATTCGGCGTTGCGATCGCCGGTCATCAGGTATGTGTCGAACCAGCGCATCATCCTGACATTGAAATCATACCGAGCGGCTGCGCGCCTCAGGCCATGCGCCTCGCGCGGATAGTACACCAGCCGCACCGGCGTATCGGTCCGCACCTTGATCGCGCGATAGAGTTCCTGCGCCTGCGATCTGTCGACCCGGCGATCGAGCATGCCGTGCGCGATCAGCAGCGGTGTGTCCGCTCTGCCGGCATGGTAGATCGGGCTGGCTTCGAGGAAGCCGAGCCAGTCGTCCCACGGATATTGCCGGGCGTGGACGTCGACCATCTCGGTCGGGATGTCGGTGGTTCCGTATTTCGAGACCTGGTCGGTGATCCCGGCAAACATCACCCCGGCGGCGAATTCCTCGCTCAGGGCGGTGGCGGCCCAGGCGGTGGCATAGCCGCCATAGGAGCCGCCGGTGATTCCGACCCGCTCGGGATCGGCGATCCCCGCTTCGACCAGCGCAAGCTTGGCATCGAGCAGATCGTCGAACTCCTTCCCCGCATAATCGCCCTGGTGCTGCTGCGAAAAGGCGACGCCATAACCGGTCGAGCCGCGATAATTGGGCAGGAAGACCGCATAGCCGCGCCCGGCCGCGACCTGTCCGGGACTCGTTGCCGAGGTTACCCAGCCATTCGATTCATGGGTTTCCGGGCCGCCATGGATATCGAGGATCGTCGCCGCTCCGCCGCGCTGTGCACCGCTCACCGGCTCGACCAGCACGCCTTCGATTGCCTGCCCATCGCGCGCGGCGAAGGCGAAGCGGCGCTGGATGCCGAAATCGATATCGGCGAGCCAGGGATTGTGCAGCGTCCAGCGGGCGAAGCTGCCGCCATCGAAAACAAACAACTCGTCGGGATGGCCCGGCGCGTTGGCGCTGGCGGCGAGGGTCCCGCCCGCGCTGTCCAGCTGCTCCAGGATCAGCCCTTGCGGATCGGTCTCGCCCAGGATCGAGCCATCGGCCGAATAGGTCCGCAACCGGCTTTGCACCCCGACATGGATCACTGCCGCCAGCCGCCCGTCTTCCAGCCATTCGGCGTCCATCGCCGCCTCGGGCGCGTCCTCATTGAGCGGGGTGAGTTCCCGGTCCGCGATATCGAAGAGAAACAGGGTGGTCTTGCCGGGATCGTGCTTCCCGCTGGCGGCGATCACCGAGAGCTGGCGGCTGTCGGGCGAAATCTCGACATCGCCGAGCTTGGCTTCGGTCGGCACCGTCGCCCGGATCCGGCCGTCGGCGAGATCGACCAAATGGATGCGCTTGCTGGTGCGGTCGTGGTCGAGCGACGGTGTGGGCGCCGCGGTGATGGCGGCAAACCGGCCGTTGGGAGCGATCCGCACCCGGTCGACATGGCCCGGCAAGGGAATCTGGCGCGGCCCGGTTTCGGTTTCCGCGCCCGGCGTCACCGCGAACAGGCGATTGTAGCGCCATTCCTCCTCGAACAGGAAGGCATCGAACCCGGCTTCGCTCCGCTCGCGCTGCGAGAAATCGATCCCGCTGTCGGCGAGGACGTAGAGCACCGAGCTGTCCGGCGCCCAGCCATAATCGAGCACGTTCGAATTATGGATTTCGGCAAGCTTGCGTTGCCCTCCGCCATCGACCGGGATGCCCCAGACCGCGAGGTTTCCATCGGGTTCGGCCCAGATGAAGCTGATCAGCAAGCCGTCGGGCGAAAAGCCGATCCGCCCGATATCCATCTCGCGCGGCAGGAACGGCCGCCCGGCATTCTCGCCCCAGGCCAGCATCAGCTGGCCGCGCGGTCCATCGTCGGCTTCGCCCGAAGTCACGTCGGGCCGCCACAGCGTGACATAGGCGATCCGCGCGCCATCGGGCGACACGGCAATCTCGTTGACGGATTCGAGCCGGGCGACATCCGCCTCGGTCATCGGGCGCGCCGCAAGCGGAGCGGCTGACAGCGCCGCAAGAAGCAGCCATCGCAGGTGCCAGGTCCCCCGCAAGCCTACCCTCCCTGTTCGTTCCGCTCGCCATCCTAGCGCGCGCCAAGGTGGTAGCAATCCCGCCTGGGCAATCGGAGTTGTGAGAAACCAGCTGGCCGCGGTTGACTCCGGTCGCCCGGAGGAGGGATGGTAGCGCTACCAATCGGGAGAGAGTCGTTGCAACAGAAGGCACTACGCAGATGCCTGCCCGGCTTGATTTCGCTGGCGGCGGCCCTGGCGCTCGCAGGATGTCCGAGCGGCGGTACCCCGATGCCGCCCGGCGGCGGACCAGCGCCGACGCCAACGCCGACGCCAACTCCGGGCACCCCGACGCCAACTCCAACGCCTAGCGCGCCGGCGCTCACCCAGCAGGACGCGCGGATCGGCGCCTGCATCAACATGGGCAACCACCTCGAGGCGCCAAACGAGGGCGACTGGGGGCGCGCAATCAACAACACCGATTTCCAGCAGATCGCCGCGCGCGGGTTCGAAACCGTGCGCCTGCCGGTGCGCTTCTCCAACCATGCGCTGACCAGCGCACCATACACGATCGATGCGGGTTTCATGGACCGGGTCGAACAGGTCGTCGACCTCGCCCGCGCCGCGGGGCTGAGGGTGATCCTCGACCTGCATCATTACGAGGACCCGCAGGGCAATATCTTCGCCAATCCGGCGGGCCAGACCGCGCGGCTGGCGGGAATGTGGGCGCAGATCGCCGAACGCTTCAAGGACAAGGACGAGCTGGTCTGGTTCGAGATTCTCAACGAGCCGCACGGCCAGATCACCCATGCCAATCTGCGTTCGGTGCTCGATCCGGCGCTCGCCGAAATCCGCAAGACCAACCCCACTCGCCCGGTCGTGTGGGGCGGCGAATTCTGGAGCGGGATCAATTCGCTCGACGATATTCCGATCCCGCCCGCCGACAACCGGCTGGTGATCACCTTCCACTATTACGATCCGTTCGATTTCACCCACCAGGGCGCGCCGTGGATCACGCCGGCCCCACCGCCGTTCGGCCGGGCCTTCCCGATCGGCACCGATCTCGCGGACCTCCAGGCCAATGTGCAGAAGGCGCAGGATTTCATGACCCGCACCGGGCGGCCGCTCTTCCTTGGCGAATACGGGGTTTACGAAGGGGTTTCGGTCGAACAGCGGGCGACCTGGTACAAGGCCGTGCATGACGGGTTCGCGAGCGTGAACGTCGATGGCTGCGTGTGGGCCTATACCAACACGATGTATTTCCGCGATCCGGTCTCGAACGGCTGGATCGCGCAATTGCTCGACGCGATCGGGCTCTAGCCGCTCGATTTGTCAATTCCATCTTTGAGGCGTAGCATTCCGCCCTCGCATTGCAGCAGGGGAGGCTGAGATGGGACGTTTGCTTGCAGCCCTTTACGGGGTGGTTTGCTACCTGATTTTCTTCGGGACATTCCTTTACGCGATCGGCTTTGTCGGCAATCTGGTGGTGCCGAAATCGATCGACAGCGGCACCGCCGGGCCTTTGGCGGAAGCGCTCATCGTCAACCTGCTGCTGCTCGGCCTGTTCGCGGTCCAGCACAGCGTAATGGCGCGGCCCGCATTCAAGCGCTGGTGGACCAAATTCGTGCCCCATGCGGTCGAACGATCGACCTATGTGCTGTTTTCCAGCCTCGTCTTGCTGCTGCTATATTGGCTGTGGCGGCCGATGCCGGAGGCGGTCTGGGCGGTCGAGGGAACCGGCGCGACCGTGCTGTGGGTCGTCTTTGGGGCAGGGTGGGGCATCGTGCTCCTGTCGACCTTCCTGATCAGCCATTTCGAACTGTTCGGCCTGCGCCAGGTCTGGCTCAACCTGCAGGGCAAGCCCGAGCCCGCGCCGCATTTCGTGACGCCGCTGTTTTACGGCTTCGTGCGCCATCCGCTCTATCTCGGCTTCGTGCTCGCCTTCTGGGCGACGCCGGCGATGAGCCAGGGGCACCTGCTGTTCGCGATAATGACGACGGCTTACATGCTGATCGCGATCCAGCTCGAGGAGCGCGACCTTATTGCCGTGTTCGGCGAACGCTATGTAACCTATCGCAGGCGGGTCTCGATGATCGTACCCTGGCCGCCAAGGGCCGGTTGAAAGCACAGTGGTCCATTTGATCCAGCGCATTGATGTGCTGGTGACGATGCCGCATCCTGCTTCATAGAGAACAGGAGGAGAGCATGCCCGGAACTTTCGACCCGACCGCGTGGTCGGCGGCCCTGTTGGGCCTGTTTGCACTCGCCGCCTCGATCGGCGCGTTGCGGCAGCCCGGCACCTGGCGCGCGATGATCGAGGAGATCGACAAATCGCCCGCCCTGCAGCTGGTCGGCGGCTTCATGGAATTGTTCGTCGGCGCGGCGATCTATCTCGTCAATCCGTGGGATGCGGGCGATATTCTCGCCAGCACGATGAAGGCGATCGGCGGGCTGATGATGATCGAGGCGCTGGTGGTGATGGCCTTCTCGGACCTCTATTTCCACTTCTGGCTCAAGAACCTGGCCGCGATGCACAGGGGCTGGGCGATCGCCACGCTGGGCTTCGGCGCGGTGCTGGCAATCGGTGGTTTCGGGCGGTTTGTATGATTGTACGCCTGGTTTAGGTCCGGCTTTCGTATTGCAAAACATTATGCAATCATCCGTATGAAGCTGGCGATCCGACCAGTTGGCGATTGGGAGAATAGGGGATGCGGGGTCCGTTGCTGGGCGCATTGGCGGGTGCGATGCTGATTGCGATAGCGCAAGCCGCAATTGCGCATGAGAACCATGAACCGCTTGCCGCCGAGCGCGACTTCTCGGGCGTATGGACGACCTACCGGGATTCCGGCGGGCCGCCGGTCGCGGGCGGACCGATCGGGGCGCCGCCGCCGATCCCGTTCACCGAGGAAGGCGCAAGGCGCAAGGCCGAATACGACAAGCTGACCTTCAACGACGGCTCGACCCCGGGCTCGCTCGGCGGCGACAATCCCGGCGCGCATTGCGTGCCCTATGGCATGCCGACCATGATGCAGTCCGCCGGCGGCTACCCGATCGAGTTCATCCACCGGCCCGAACAATTGACCATGATCTACGAGGTCGAGAGCGAAACCCGCCGGGTCTACATGCCGGGCCACGGCGTGCCGCCCGAAAAGCGCCTGCCGGTGCGGCAAGGCTATTCCCAAGGCGAGTGGGAGGGCGACACGCTGGTGGTGACATCGACCGATTTCAGCGACGGGATCGACCAACGGACCTACCCCCACAGCGAGGACGCGGTGATGGTCGAGCGCTTCCGCCTGGTGCCGGACGAGCGGGTGGGCAAGATCCTCGAATACGAACTGACCCTTACCGATCCGGTCTATTACACCGAGCCGGTCAGCTTCACCCGCAGATGGATGCCGCTCAAGGACGGGCATATCATGGCCTACAACTGCACCGAGGAGGCCTGGCTGCGCTTGCTCGACGCGCGCCGCGAGCAACTCGAAGCGGGCGAGCCGATCACCGCCAGCATGCGCGACGTGATCGAAGTCTACGAATAGGATGATGGGACACCCAAGGATGCACAAAACCGCTGTCGCAATTGCCGCTACGCTGCTGCTGGCAGGCCAGGCTGCCGCGCACCATTCGGCGGCGATCTTCGATTTCCGTTCGCCGAAGACGATGGAAGGCACGGTGCGGGAGGTCAAGGTCGTCAACCCGCACACCCATATGCTGCTGGTGATCACCGACGCGAAGGGCACAAGGCTGTGGAACTTCGAAGGCCACAGCGCGTCGAATTTCTACCGCGCCGGTTACACCAACGGGTCGGTGAAGGCGGGGGACCGGATCAAGATCACCTTCGCCCCGATGCGCGACGGCAGCGATGGCGGCTATATCGTCGCCTTCACCACCGCGGCGGGCGATACGGTCGGGTTCAGCCCGCCGCCCTAGGCAAACAGCTGCGCTCCGTCAGCCGTTCGGGCTGAGTGTTTTCGGCCTTTGCGGATAGACGTCGTAGGTCGTCCCGCCGACCGTGATCGTCTCGCCCTTGAACGCCTTGATCGCGAGGTCGCGGCTGCGATGGCCGGTGACGATCGCCTTGTCGCCCACCTTGGCCTTGCCTTCGCCGAAGCCGGCGCTCTGCGCGACGACCGGCGGCGAGAGATCGACTTCCCAGATCCCGCCATCCTTGTCCTGCAGCCGCAGATGCATGTGCGGGTTGGTGAAGCTGATCGAACGGATCGTGCCTTCGAGCCGGCTTTCTTCGCTCTGGGTCCAGCCCCAGCCGTGATGCGCCAGCGCGGCGGCGGGCAGGGCAAGGGCGGCTGCGGCAAGGGTGAGGGTAATCGGCCTCTTCATCGCTCGTCTCCTCTCGGGCGCGGTCATGCGGGCTTGTGCGATGGCTGGACTATGCCACCCATGGGGCGTAGTGTCGAGCCATCCCCGGGGAGCGAGCTTTCGCTGAGAGGGGCGGGGTAAGCGCCGCCCGACCCGTCGAA
>NZ_DBNHSF010000141.1:0-13417 GCF_057143545.1 Candidatus Andeanibacterium sp. | reverse complement strand
GATGATCACGTCGTCGCGTTCCAGCAGCGAGCGGGTGGCAGAGTGGCGCATCCGGTCGATCGCCTCGTTTACCGAGCTTTCCTTCTCGATATAGGTATCGCTGCGCGGAACGTAGGCTTCGGGCTGGTAGTAGTCGTAATAGGAAACGAAATACTCGACTGCGTTCTCGGGGAAAAAGCTCCTGAATTCGCCATATAATTGCGCGGCGAGGATCTTGTTCGGGGCGAGTACCAGCGCCGGGCGCTGCAGGCTCTCGATCACCTTCGCCATGGTGAAGGTCTTGCCGCTGCCGGTCACCCCAAGCAGCACCTGGGTCTGTTCGCCGTCCCGTGCCGCAGCGACCAGCTCCTCGATCGCCTGCGGCTGGTCGCCGGCGGGCTCGTAATCGCTCACCAGCCTGAAGCGCTTGCCGCCCTGCGCCTTGTCCGGCCGGACAGGCTTGTGCGGGACGAAGTCCTCGCCTGTTTCGGGCTCTTCCAGCCCGCGACGGATCACCAGTTCGGCCATGGAGGCGATATGTGACTCGTGGAACGAAATGGCAACAGACTTTGCCTTGTCTTTACCAAAATCTGCTTTGTAGGCTTGGAGGCAACCGGAAGGAGACCCGATGAGACTGACTTTAGTGGCATTGCTTGCCGCTACATCGCTGGTTGCATCCTGCGCCGCCGACGATCCGGACAACATTCCCGAACGCGGCACCTGGGAAATGACAACCCGGATCGACAGCCTGTCGATCGACGGGATGGTTGTTCCACCGGAGCATCTGCCGGCCGAGATCCGCAAACTCAATGCGACCGACAGCCAGTGCGGAGAGCCGGTTTTCACCGACCGTGAAGGCCAGCAGGACATTCTCGACTGGCGGGCGGGAGGGGCCTGCGAATTCGAGACCTACGACATCAATGGCGAGCTGGTTTCAACCACGGGCCAATGCCGGAATGTCGGCGGGATCGATACATTCAATCCCAGCTTCACCGCAAACGTCACCCAGCAGCCAAAATCCTATCGCATGGTGGTGACGATGGAGGGCGTTGCCGACATGCCAGGGCAGGGCAATCACTACATCAAGCTCATCGCCGTCCAGCAGGGCAAGCGAACCGGCGAGTGCTGAACCGCGAAGCTTCGATTGCATCTGCTGCCAGCTGCGCTAGCCTGACCAATCGGGATTGGCCACGCCGGAGAGAATCGATGCGTTTTGTATTGCTCATGCCGATTATGACAGGATTTGTCCTCGCAGCCTGCAGCAGCGGCGGCGCCGACGCCGACGGCGATGGCAAGGTCGCTCAGGAAGAAGCGGTCGGCGCGCTCGCCAGCATGGATGCGCCGCGGCCGGGACAATACCGAACCACTTTCGAAATGCAGGAATTCAACATGCCCGGCATGCCCAAAGGGATGATCGACCAGATGTCGGGCAGTATCGGCGGCAATTTCAGCATGACCTATTGCCAGACCGAATCCGACAATGAGGATGCGGTCAGGCAGATGACCGACAACATGGGCCGCGGGGATTGCACCTACAACACTTTCGAGGTGTCCGGGAACAGCTTCACCGTCGACATGACCTGCACTCCGCCGGACGGCGGCGCAGGCACTTACAAGATGACCGGCACCACCAGCAGCGAAGGCACCGACATGCAGATGGAGATGCAGCAGCAGATGCCCGGCATGCAAGGCGGCCCGATGACGATGAAGGCGCATATGACCTCCGAGCGCATCGGCGATTGCGCGGACGCACCGGCCGCCTAAGGGGCTGGCCACAGGTTACATTTTGCTGACCGGGCGATGACTCGTCACATTTCATTCACGCTACAATAAGTCGGTTCTGTTACAGAGCCGCCATGAGCGAGACCTCTCCGATTCGGCAAGATGGCGGGCCCGGGCGCGTTGCGCAGTCGACCGAGCTGCTCGGCGGGTTCGTGGCGCGCGCGCAACTTGCCGCCGAACCGCAGCCAAAGGGCATATCGGGTCCGCCGCTCAAATATCTCCTGCGCGAACTGGATATCGTCGCCCAGCCGTTCAAACGCGTTCGCAACGGGGACCTCGAAGTCGCCAGGTCGAAAGAGCCGCGGGTGGTGATGTTGCTGCCGGGCTTCGGCACCCACCCCGTGCGAATGCGGCGGATGGCGCATAAGCTCGAAGAAGCGGGCCACAAGGCCAAGCGCTGGGGCATGGGTTTCAACCTCGGGCCGACGCCCGAGAATTTCGACCTGCTGAGCAAGCGGCTGGTGCACATCCACAAGCGCTACGGCAAGCCCGTCCACCTGGTGGGCTGGAGCCTGGGCGGCATCTTCGCGCGCGAGCTTGCCAAGATGCACCCGGAACTGGTGGCAAAGGTGATTACCCTTGGGTCACCGTTTTCGGGCGATGGACACGCCAACAATGTCTGGCGGATCTATCACCTGGTGACCGGCCATTCGGTCGATAACCCCCCGATCGAGATCAACCGGGCGGAAAAGCCGCCGGTTCCGACCGTGGCGTTCTGGAGCCCGCGCGACGGGATGGTCCATGCCCGTTCGGCCCGCGGCAAACCCGGCGAGCGCGACAAGGCAGTCGCGCTGCGCTGTTCTCATATCGGCTTTGCCTATTCCGACGAGTCGATCATGGCGGTCCTCGCCGAACTTGAGGAAACCCCGCAAGCCACGGAATCTTTGACCGCCAAGGCGTAATATGCAAACCTGCCTTGTTGCATTGCAACATGGGCAGATATGAGCGGAACCCGGGAATCGAACTTCGACGAAATGCGCGCTGCCGACGGGTCGATCCGTCCGGCCTACCGGCAATACAGCAGCTGGTTCGAAGAACAGGATCCGGCGCAAATGCGGCGCAAGGACAAGGAAGCCGAAGGGCTGTTCCGCCGGACCGGGATCACCTTCAACGTCTATGGCGAAAGCGATGCCGAAGAGCGGCTGATCCCGTTCGACATGGTCCCCCGGATCATCACCGCGGACGAGTGGCGCCGCCTCTCGCGCGGGATCGAGCAGCGGGTACGCGCGCTCAACGCCTTCATGCACGACATGTACCACCGGCAGGAAATCATCCGCGCCGGACGGTTGCCAGTCCGCCTGTTTTCGAACAATGAAGCGTGGTTGCCGCAGATGGTCGGTTTCACCCCGCCGGGCGGGGTCTATACCCATATCGTCGGGATCGACCTGGTCCGGACCGGGCCGGACGAGTTCATGGTGCTCGAGGACAACGCCAGAACGCCGAGCGGCGTGTCCTACATGCTCGAAAATCGCGAAACCATGATGGCCATGTTTCCGGAGCTGTTCTCGCGGATCAGGGTGCAGCAGGTTTCGAACTATCCCCGGCGCCTGGCCAAGAGCCTCGCAGCCTGTGCCCCCGATATGGCGGGCGACAAGCCGGTCGTGGCGGTGCTGACGCCGGGCATCTACAATTCGGCCTATTTCGAGCATGCCTTCCTCGCCGACCAGATGGGGGCCGAACTCGTCGAAGGCAGCGATCTGCGGGTGATCGGGGGGCGGGTGCAGATGCGCACCACCGCCGGATACCAGCCGATCGACGTGCTCTACCGGCGGGTGGACGACGATTTCCTCGATCCGCTGACCTTCAACCCTTCAAGCCTGCTGGGCGTGCCGGGAATCTTCGATGTATACCGCGCCGGCAGGATCACCTTGGCCAACGCCCCGGGCACGGGAATTGCCGACGACAAGGCGATCTACAGTTTCATGCCCGAAATCGTCGAATTCTATACCGGCGAGCGGGCCTTGCTGCCCAACGTCCCTACCTGGCGCTGCGCGGAGCGGGATTCCCTCCAATACGTGCTCGACAATATCGCCGAACTGGTGGTCAAGGAGGTCCACGGGTCGGGCGGATACGGGATGCTGATCGGGCCGACCTCGTCGAAGCGCGAAATTTCCCGCTTTGTCGAGAAGCTCAAGGCCAGGCCCGAAAACTACATCGCACAGCCCACTTTGGCCCTTTCGACAGTGCCGATCTACACCAGCAAGGGGCTTGCCCCGCGCCATGTCGACCTGCGCCCGTTCGTGCTGGTTTCGCCCAACGGAATCGACATCACGCCGGGCGGATTGACGCGGGTCGCGCTCAAGAAGGGGTCGCTGGTCGTCAATTCCTCGCAGGGCGGCGGGACCAAGGACAGCTGGGTGCTCGACGACTAATGCTTGGAAAGACCGCCAATTCGATCTTCTGGCTGTTCCGCTATCTCGAGCGGGCGGAAAATACGTCGCGCCTGCTCGAGGCCGGGTTCCGGATGGCATTGACCAGCCCGGTCAATGCGTCGACCGAGGAGTGGCGTTCGATCATTGTCACACTCGGCATGGAGGCAGCCTATGAAGCCAAATACAACGAATTCACCGGCCCGCAGGTTTGCGACTTCGTTCTCCGCGACCGGGAAAACCCCTTAAGCGTCCTGGCCATGGTCGAAAACGCGCGGACCAATGCAAGGCTATCGCGGACTTCGCTGACCGCCGAGGTCTGGGAGGCGATCAACGAAGGCTGGATGGCGCAAAGGGACATGCTCGCCAAACCGATCCGCGAGGCCAGCCTGGGCGCGGTGCTGGCAACGATCAGGCGCGAAGCGACGGTCGTGCGCGGCGCAACCTATGGCTCGATGCTGCGCAACGATATCTATCGTTTCGCGCGGGCCGGGACGTTTATCGAGCGGGCCGACAACACCGCCCGGATCCTCGACGTGAAATACCATTTGCTGCTGCCCTCGCTCGCCTATGTCGGCTCGAGCCTCGACACCGGGCAATGGGACAATGTGCTGCGCTCGCTTTCGGCCGAGCGGGCCTATCGCTGGCTCAATGCCGGACGGATGGACCCGCGCGAAATCGCCGATTTCCTGATCCTCGACCCCCGTTTTCCGCGGAGCCTGTCTTTCTGTTACGACGAATTATCGAGCAATCTTGCGGAATTGGCCCGGCTGCACGAGGGCAGGAGCAGCTGCAACGAAATGATGCTGGAAGCGGAGAACAGGTTGAACCAAACGACAATCGACCAGGTATTCGAAATCGGACTGCATGAGTTCCTCGTCGGATTCATTGTTCAGAACCAGGCGATCGCCAATGCCATCGCCGATGACTATCGCTTTACCGACTGACCGCTCGAATCCGATATGCGCCTCTCGATCGACCACATCACCCGTTATCGCTTCGACGAACCCGTCGTCCATGGCCTGCAACGCTTGCGGTTGACCCCCAAGGCAACCCAGGGGCAGGAGATCCTCGAATGGTCGATGACTTACGAGGGCGCCGATCTCGAACTCGAATATGACGACCAGAATTTCAATCACTGCACGCTGATTTCGGTCCGATCGGGTACGCAGGAAGTCGTCGTCAGGTGCAAGGGTTTGGTCGACACCCAGGACTATGCCGGGTTGATCGGCCAGCACGCCGGGCACCTGCCGCTGTGGTCGTTTCTCGGCCAGACCAAGCGCACAAAGCCGGGTCCAAGGATGCGGCAGATGGCCTCCGTCCTCCGGCGCAACGATGGCGACATCCTGGCGATGCTGCACGACACGTCGTCGGCCATTCGCGAAGCGGTGGAATACGAGGCCGGGGTAACCCACGTGCATACCACCGCGGAAGAATCCGTCGCCGAGGGTGTCGGCGTCTGCCAGGACCATGCCCATATCTTCATCGGCTTGGCCCGCCTGCTCGATGTCCCGGCGCGCTATGTCTCGGGCTATCTGATGATGAACGACCGGATCGACCAGGAAGCGACCCATGCCTGGGCCGAGGCCCATGTCGACGGGCTGGGCTGGGTCGGCTTCGATATTTCCAACGGCATCAGCCCCGATGCGCGCTATGTCAGGGTCGCGACCGGCCGCGACTATTCCGAAGCGGCCCCGATCACCGGGATCAGTTTCGGGACCTCGTCCGAGAACCTCCACGTCGCGCTGGCTGTGGAACAGCAGGCAATCGAGCAATGACCTTGCGCCAGAACCTGCTGGTCCGCAATCGTGAGGTCGCATAAGGGAATTGCATGACTTATTGCGTTGGCATGACTCTCGACCGGGGGCTGGTGTTGATGAGCGACACCCGCACGAATTCTGGCGTCGACAACATCTCCACTTTCCGCAAGATGTTTCACTGGACGGTCCCCGGCGAACGGATCATCGCGCTGATGACGGCGGGCAACCTTGCCACCACCCAGTCGGTCGTGAGCCAGCTCGAGGAGCGCAACAAGGCCCCCGGAGAGCGTCAGAACTCGCTGCTCGATGCGCCAACCATGTTCCAGGTGGCGACCGAGGTCGGCGCGCTCCTGCGCGAAACCATCCTGAGCCAGCGCGAGGATAACGGCCAGACCGGCCAGAGCCGCTTTTCCGCCTCGATGATCCTTGCGGGCCAGATCAAGGGCATGGAGCCGCGACTGTTCATGATCTACCCGGAAGGGAATTTCATCGAGGCCAGTTTCGACACGCCCTTTTTCCAGATCGGCGAAACCAAATACGGCCGGCCGATCATCATCCGTGTCTACGAGCGGGACATGAGCTTCGCCGACGCGGTCAAGCTCCTGATGGTCAGCTTCGATTCCACGATCAAGGCCAATCTCTCGGTCGGCATGCCGCTCGACCTGCTGGTGATCGAGCGCGACAGCTTCAAGCCGCTGCACGAGCGCCGGATCAATGGAGACGACGAATATTATCGCGCGATCTCGTCGATGTGGGGCGATGCGCTGAAGAACGCCTTCCACGGGCTCCCGGACTACAGGCTCGGCGATAAGGGATAGGGCTGAGCGGGCTCTTCCCTAGGGGAATGGCCGTATATTGCATCCAGATCGGATCGTTTTTTGCTGCGAATTTCGGGCAATGGCTTGCCGATCGAGGCCGCAGAAATATCGGATCCGGTTCTGTAGCCGCGTGTGGCGCGAGCGAATGTTGTGCAGCTTGCCGCCATGGCGTACCGTCACACATTGCACATCGTCGACAGCGACACGCGTTCGAGGGCCGAAGGGGCGCGACTGGCCTTCACCCTGGGCCACCACGCCGAGATCTACGCCAACCTCGCCGAGCTGATCCACCTGCCGCCGCGCGAGGGTATCATCCTCCTGCGCGAAGGCCCCGAAGCCGGCGATTCCACGCAGCAGATCGCCGACCTCGCGCGGGCCGGAATCTGGCTGCCGGTGGTGGTCGGCTCCAGCCGGCCGCGGGTCGAGAGCATCGTTTCGGCGATGAAGTGCGGCGCGCTCGATTATCTCGAACTGCCGGCGGAACGGGAGAAACTGGCCAATGTGTTGCGGCGGGTGCGGCGCGAGGCCGATGCGCATGCCGCTGCCCGGCGCAAGGTGATCGAGGCGCGGGAACGGCTCCGGACACTCTCTCCGCGCGAACGCGAAGTGCTCGACTGGCTGACCGAAGGCTGCAGCAACAAGGCGATCGCGCGCGCGCTCGAGATCAGCCCGCGCACGGTCGAAATCCATCGCGCCAACATGATGGACAAGCTCGGAGCCAACCATCCGGCCGATGCCATTCGCGTGAGGCTCGACGCGAAGCTCGACGAAGCGGAGGCCCGGGTGAAGCGCCTGGCCGCGACCTGAGCTCGCGGCCTCCCGGCTCCGGTGCTCCAGCCCCGGGGCGCTATCCCGATGCCGAAACGGCCTGGTCCGCGAGGATCGAAGGATCGGACGCCAGGGAATGCAGGAATCGATGGCGTTCGTCGGAACCTTTCTTGAGGTCCCGCAGCTGCTCCTGCTGCTCTTCGGTCAGCCGGAATTGCGAATAGCCGCGTTCGACCAGGCATTGCTCGACCAGGTAGAGCATGCCCGAATGAAGCTCCTTCATCTTGCGCTCGGGCCTGATCGACTGGACGATCCGGTCGCTCATCGCCGCCTGGTTGACCATACGGGTCATGTCGTCGGCGGCGCTCGCTCCAGGCGGGCCAAGCGAATAGTCGTCGGTCGCCTCGAGGCGCTTGCTGGCGCGCACGAACTGCTTGGCCTGTTCTGTTTCGGAGACGTCGGCGTAATAGCCGATCGTCGCGCATTCGATCGCATCCTCGCGGTAATTTTCGAAACTGACGCCGGCGCGGCCCCAGCTGTCGACCGGCTTCCGCTCTGCCGAAACGGGCGAGGCTGCCGCGGCGAGCGAAGCAGTCAATATTGCCGCTATTCTGACCCGTTTCATGCCGGCCTCCCGAATTGCTCCCGCGATATTATCGGAATTCGCCACATCGGCCAAGCAGGGACAATGAAAAGGCCTCGCCAGCACAGGCCGGCGAGGCCGTTTCCAGGGCAGCTTTCCCACACGTTCCGGTGCCCGCCTCACCTGCCCCCAGGCGAGGCGGGCCCATTGCAGACTCTCACTTGGCGGTGAGGCCAGCGAGGTCGTTCTTCGAATTGTTGAACAGGCGCAGCGCGATGACCATCGCGGCAACGCCGGCCGCGCCGGTTGCGATATTGACGGCCACGGCATTCAATTGATCCCCGATCGCCGGAATGTTGGCGAGCGCGGCACCCACCGACGGAAGGACAATGACGACCACGAACAGCCGCACGGCATTGTTGTCGTCAAATCCAAGCCCGCCGATCAGGCCGAGCACCACAAGCACCAGTGCGACATTCAATCCGCCAAGCGCAACGAAGCCCGCGACAATCGCGAGGATCACTGCCAGCAGGCGGGCGATTCCCGATATTTTGTTCAACATTATCCCCCTCCATCGTTCAGGATGTTTTCTGTATTTGGCCCTGCGGCCGCGGCGGAGACTACAGGTTTTGCAGCGGATGGACAAAGCTCTTTTTGTGCGCGGTAAATAATTGAAAAACATATATTAATGTCCACAGGCACAGGATCGAGGCGCTCTCTGCGCCAGCGCCAGAATGTGCTCCAGCTGCGGCGAGTCGCATTGAAGTTGCGATCGATACGGGAACATGGAATCGCTTGACTTGGCCAGCGCCAACACTATGGGCCGCTGCGGGCCACGCGGTCCCAACGCCGCGCGTGCTCTCTGCAAGGAGAGTCAGAAATGACTGATACGAATACGCCAATGCCGGCGCTGCGCCCGGCCAATCCCTGCTTTTCCTCCGGTCCCACCGCAAAGTTTCCTGGCTGGTCGCCAGGGAAGCTGAACACGATCGCGATGGGCCGCTCGCATCGCTCCGCGACCGGCAAGGGCCGCCTCAAATACGCGATCGACCTCAGCCGCGAGATCCTCGGCATTCCCGACGACTATCTGATCGGCATCCTGCCCGGCTCCGACACCGGCGCGGTCGAATGCGCGATGTGGAACATGCTCGGCGGCCGCCCGGCGACTGTCGCCGCCTGGGAAAGCTTCGGCAATGTCTGGATCCAGGATGCGGTCAAGCAGCTCAGGTTGCCGCAACTGACCGTGCTCGACGCCGATTACGGCGAGATCCCCGACCTGTCGCAGATCGATCCGGGCGATGACATCGTGTTCACCTGGAACGGCACCACTTCGGGCGCGCGCATCCCCGATACCGACTGGATTTCCGCCGAACGCACCGGCGTCACCATCAACGACGCCACCAGCGCGGTGTTCGCGCAGGAAATGGACTGGCCCAAGCTCGATGCCACGACCTATAGCTGGCAGAAGGTGATGGGCTCGGAAGCCGCGCACGGCATGCTGATCCTGAGCCCGCGGGCGATCGAACGGATCGAAAGCTACGAGCCGCAATGGCCGCTGCCCAAGCTGTTCCGGATCAAGAAGGCCGGCAAGCTCGACCGTGCGATCTTCGAAGGCGCGACGATCAACACCCCCTCGCTGCTCGCCACCGAGGACTACATCATGGCGCTCGAATGGGCGAAGTCGATCGGCGGGCTCGCCGAATTGCAGGCCCGCGCCGACCGCAATGCGCAAATTGTGTTCGACTGGATCGAAGCCACGCCGTGGGTCCGCAACATGGTCTCCGATCCTGCCAAGCGCACCAACACCGGCGTGTGCATGGTGTTCCAGGGCGAGTGGTACGAAAGCCTCGATGCCGAAAGGCAGGCCGCGGTGCCCAAGAAGATCGCCTCGATGATCGAAAAGCTCGACGTCGCCTACGATTTCAACGGCTATCGCGACGCCCCGCCTTCGCTGCGCATCTGGTGCGGTTCGACCGTCGAGGAAGAAGACGTGCGCCGCCTGCTGCCGTGGATCGAATGGGCCTACGCCCAGGTCAAGGCGGAGCTTTAATCGTTCGAGTGTCCCCGCGCAGGCGGGGACCTCCAGCGTAATTCCCCAATACTGAGAAAGGCTCCCGCCTTCGCGGGAGCGCACGGAGCCTCAAATGACCAAGCCCAAAGTCCTCATTTCGGACAAAATGGACCCCAACGCCGCCCGCATCTTCGAGGAGCGCGGCTGCGAAGTCGACGTGAAGCCCGGGATGACCCCCGACGAACTCAGGGCGGTGATCGGTCAGTATGATGGCCTGGCCATCCGTTCGGCGACCAAGGTGACCAGGGAAATCCTCGACGCGGCGACCAACCTCAAGGTCATTGGCCGTGCCGGGATCGGGGTCGACAATGTCGACATTCCCCATGCCTCGTCCAAGGGCGTGGTGGTGATGAACACCCCGTTCGGCAATTCGATCACCACCGCCGAACATGCGATTGCGCTGATGTTCGCGCTCGCGCGCCAGATCCCTGAGGCCAACGCCAAGACCCAGCAAGGCCTGTGGCCGAAGAACGACTTCATGGGGGTCGAACTGACCAACAAGACGCTCGGCCTGATCGGCGCGGGCAATATCGGTTCGATCGTCGCCAGCCGCGCGCTCGGGCTCAAGATGAAGGTCGTCGCCTACGACCCCTTCCTCACCCCCGAACGGGCGATCGAGATGGGGGTCGAAAAGGCCGATCTCGAGACCTTGCTGGGCAAGGCGGACTTCATCACGCTGCACACCCCGCTGACCGACCAGACCCGCAACATCCTCTCGGCCGAGAATCTCGCCAGGACCAAGAAGGGCGTGCGGATCATCAACTGCGCCCGCGGCGGGCTGATCGACGAGGCGGCGCTCAAGCAGGCGCTCGACAGCGGCCATGTCGCGGGCGCCGCGCTCGATGTCTTCGCGCAGGAACCGCCGCCGGCCGACCATCCGCTGTTCGGCACGCCGGGCTTCATCTGCACCCCGCATCTCGGCGCTTCGACCAACGAGGCGCAGGTCAATGTCGCGCTGCAGGTGGCCGAGCAGCTCTCCGATTATCTCGTCAATGGCGGGGTGACCAACGCGCTCAACATGCCCTCGCTCTCGGCCGAGGAGGCGCCCAAGCTCAGGCCCTACATGGCGCTGGCCGAGAAGCTCGGTTCGCTGGTCGGCCAGCTCGCCCATGGCGACTTGCCCAAGATCGCGATCGAGGTCGAAGGCGCGGCCGCCCAGCTCAACATCAAGCCGATCGTGGCAGCGGTGATGGCGGGGCTGATGCGGCGCTATTCGGACAGCGTGAACATGGTCAACGCGCCATATCTCGCCAAGGAACGCGGGATCGAGATTCGCGAGATCAGGAACGAGCACGAAGGCACCTACCACACGCTGGTGCGCGTCACCGTGGCGACCAGCCAGGGCGACCGTTCGGTTGCCGGGACCCTGTTCGCCAACAACCAGCCGCGCCTGGTCGAGATTTTCGGCATCGGCATCGAGGCCGACCTTGAAGGCAACATGCTCTATGTCGTCAACGAGGATGCGCCGGGCTTCATCGGCCGGGTCGGCTCGCTGATGGGCGAGCACGACATCAATATCGGCACCTTCCACCTCGGCCGCCGCGCCGCGGGTGGCGAGGCGATCGTGCTGCTCTCGGTCGACCAGCAATTGCCGCCCGAAGTGATCGAGGCGACCAAGAGGCTCCAGGGCGTGAAGGTGGCGATGGCGCTAAGCTTCTGACCGTCCCGAGCCCCCGCGAAGGCGGGGGCCGCGGGCAGGATAGAGGTTCGACGGCAAACGCACGAGGTCCCCGCCTTCGCGGGGACTCGGTCTGCGTTCGACATCGCCGCTTTCGCAAGCTAAAGGCCCGCCATCATGAGCGATATCGACCGCGATCTGCTGCCCGAGGGGCTCGAGGACCGGCTGCCGCACAGCGCTGCGGCGGCGACGCGCGTCATGCGCGCGCTGCTCGATGTGCTCGATGCCCATGGTTACGACCGAGTCCGCCCGCCGCTGGTCGAATTCGAGAAGGCGCTCGCCAGCCGGATGGACGGGGTCCAGCCGCGCCGGATGTTCCGCTTCACCGATCCGGTGAGCCTCAGGATGCTGGCGCTGCGCAGTGATATCACCCCGCAGGTTGGACGGATCGCCTCGTCCGGGCTGGCCGCTGCGCCGCGCCCCTTGCGCCTCTCCTATTCGGGCCCGGTCGCGACGATCAAGGCCGACGCGCTCGACCCGCGGCGCGAACGGCTGCAGGTCGGCGCCGAACTGATCGGCGCGGACAGCGTCGCGGCCGCGGGCGAGATCGTCGCGATGGCGATCGAAGCGGTGAAGGCAGCGGGCGCGTCGGGCGTTTCGGTCGATTTCACCCTGCCGGACCTGGTCGACACGCTGGCCGAAAAGGCGATGCCGCTCGAGCCGGGCCAGGCCGACGCCGTCCGCCGCGAGCTCGATGCCAAGGATGCCGGCGGGCTCAAATCCGCAGGGGGCGAGGCCTATCTGCCACTGCTTTATGCCACCGGGCCGTTCGAAGAGGCGATCGCCAGGCTGGCGGAGATCGACGCGGCCAATAAATCCGGTGAACGCGCGCTGGCGAGCCGGATCGCGGGCCTGAGGGAGATCGCGGCGCGGATCGGCAATGCCGCGCGGATTACGCTCGACCCGTCCGAGCGCCATGGTTTCGAATACCAGAGCTGGTTCGGCTTCACGCTCTATGCCGAGGGCATTCGCGGCGCGCTGGGGCGCGGCGGGACCTATCGCATTCACGGAGCAGCCGACGAACCTGCGACCGGCTTTTCGCTCTATCCCGATCTTCTGATCGATGCCGCGGTGAATGGCGGCGCAGCGCGCGATACCGTGTTCCTGCCGCTCGGCCACGATGCCGCAGCGGCCGCGAAACTCCGCGGCGAGGGCTGGCGGACGCTGGCGGCGCTGTCGGACAGCGACGATCCCGCGGCGCTCGGCTGCACCCATGTGCTCGAAGGCGGGAAACCGAAGGCGCTCTGAAGGGTTACCGCTGCACCCCGAACCTGAACCGAAGGTAACAGGGTAACACTGTCCAGAAGAAGAAAAACAGGAGCAGGGATCAGGCGTCGCCCCGGACTTGCCTGCACCCGCGCAGGCGGGTGTTCCGGGGTCCAGCTCCGATTGGGCTGGCGAATAGAGAGCTGGATCCGGGATGACCGGTGATGCGTGATGCCATGCATTGCGTTTTTCATATTCCTCGCGAGTAGGAAAATCGAATGTCCGCTCGAGGTCATTCCCAGGCATCCGGACCTGGGCTAGGAAACGCGCTTCGATAACCCAGCCACAACCAAACGGAGTCTCACCACAATGCCCAGGATCAGCGACAGGACCGAACGCCTGA
>NZ_DBNHSF010000140.1:0-1636 GCF_057143545.1 Candidatus Andeanibacterium sp. | reverse complement strand
CAGCAGCGGAACGCGCGCGGGAACCGGTTGCCGCCGCGAGAGGCGCTGAGATCGGGTCGGAAGCCTGGTCAATCGCTTCGCTGGCGATCTCCGATCTTGAAGTGGCCCGCAGCGAAACCATGGTCGCCCTGGCCGAAATCGACCGGCTTTATGTCGTGGCGCAGATCGAAGCCGGCGAACTCGGCGAGATCGAGGCCGCACAGAGGGAGGTCAGTGCCCTCGCCAGCCAGCAGGACCGGCTGATCGCAGGCCTGCTGTCCCAGATCGCAAACTGACACCGGTGGCCCCGGACGGAGTGCGTTACCAGCGTTTGCGATCCTGGTGGTCTTCCGGCCGCGGCTCGATCCAGTGCCAGCCATCCGCGCGCTTCTCGCGCTTCCAGAACCAGGCATCGCTCTTCAAGTGATCCATCGCGAAATCGGCTGCCTCGAAGGCATCGCGGCGATGGCGGGCAGCGGCAGCGACCAGCACGATCGTTTCGCCCGGCTGCATCATCCCGATCCGGTGGAAGATCAGCAGCCCATCGAGCGGCCAGCGCGCCAGCGCCTGGATCGCGAGGCTCTCCATTCCCGGCAGGGTCAGCGGCTCGTAATGACAGAGTTCCAGGCCTTCGCAGCCATCGCCCGCGCGAACCTGGCCGGTAAAGCTGACGATCCCGCCCGCGCCGGGGTGTTCGGCGGCGAACCGGTCAAGCTCCACGCCCGGGCTGAACGGCGCGTCGAGCAGGCGGACATCCTTCACTGCCTAGCCCCCGCTGACGGGCGGCAGCAGCGCGACTTCGGCTCCGTCGCCCGCCGCCAGCTGTTCCTTGTCGCCCAGCAATTCGCCGTTCACGGCAATCCGCACCGTGTCGCTGCGGACAGCCTTGCCCAGTTCGGGATCGAGCGCTGCGAGCAGCGCCGGCCAGTCGAGCGGCGCAGGCAGTTCGCGTTCGGAGGCCCCGGCCAGGTCGGCGAGCTTGCCAAGATAAAGCACCTTGACCGCCACGGCCCTATCCTCCGGTGAGCGACATGTGCCGCTTCTGGGCCGGCCCCGTTCCCTTCTCGATCCGGAAGTGGTGCCGCTCGGGCTTGATCCGCATCAGCTCGTCGAGCGCGACTGCGAGCTCGGCTTCCGGATTCTCCGAACGCAAGGCGGCGCGCAGATCGACCTTTTCCGACCCGCCGAGGCAGGCATAGAGCTGGCCGGTCGCGGTGACGCGGATTCGGTTGCACGAAGCGCAGAAATTGTTGGTCAGCGGGGTGATGAAGCCGATCCGGCCGCCGGTTTCGGCGACATCGAAATAGCGCGATGGGCCGCCGGTCGCATAATCCGCGGGCGTCAGCGTCCAGCGCCGTTCGAGCTCCTCCTGCACGATCGGCAGCGGCAAATAATGCTCGATCCGCTCGCCGTCGACCTCGCCCAAGGGCATGGTCTCGATCAGCGAGATATCGTGGCCATGGGCATGAGCCCATTCGACAAGATATGGAATCTCGTCCTGGTTGAGGCCCTTCAGGGCGACCGTGTTGAGCTTGACTGCCAGCCCGGCTTCGCGCGCGGCGGCAATCCCGCGCAGCACATCGACCAGTTTGTCCCGGCGCGAGAGTTCGAAGAACAGTCTGTTGTCCATCGTGTCGAGCGAGACATTGATCCGCCG
>NZ_DBNHSF010000139.1:0-7079 GCF_057143545.1 Candidatus Andeanibacterium sp. | reverse complement strand
ACTGGTTGCCTTGGCGCGAGCCTCGACCACGCCGGTGAGGATGCCCCGTTCCTGTTCGGCCGCGCCAGAGGCGACCGCGGCAAGGTTGGGAATCAGATTGGCGCGTTCCTGATAGGCGGCCTGGACGTCGGCCCACTTGGCCTTGGCATTCTCTTCCGCGGTCGGGACGCTGTTGATCCCGCAGGAGGCGAGCCCGATGGCTGCGACGGCGGCGAAGGCGAAGCGCCCGATGCGGGCGAAAGGCGAAGCATTCATAATGCGAAATCCCT
Organism: Candidatus Andeanibacterium sp.; assembly: GCF_057143545.1. Classification (NCBI taxonomy): domain Bacteria; kingdom Pseudomonadati; phylum Pseudomonadota; class Alphaproteobacteria; order Sphingomonadales; family Sphingomonadaceae; genus Candidatus Andeanibacterium; species Candidatus Andeanibacterium sp. The sequence continues at coordinate 6,810 of NZ_DBNHSF010000139.1, read as the reverse complement.
CTCAATGGCGGCAATCATGTGGCCGCCCCACGGATCGGTAAATAGAGATGATACACGCCATTTCAAGGTGTGTTAGCGCACTATCGCACCTGATCGGGTTTGCGGCCGGGAATGTTTCTTGGCACTATCCGCGAAGGACCAATCAAGGAGGATTTAGGCCATGCTCAGCGAGTTCAAGGCATTCATCGCCAAGGGCAATGTGATGGATCTGGCGGTGGCGGTGATCATCGGCGGCGCCTTCGGCACAATTGTCGCTTCGCTGACCGGCGACGTGATCATGCCGATCGTCGGGCTGGTCTTCGGCAATGTCGATTTTTCGGACCATTACATCGTGCTCGGGGGGGAGGTCGCGCCCGGCACCAGCTTGGCCGCGGCGCGCGAAGCGGGCGCGAACGTGCTCGCCCTAGGCAATTTCATTTCGACCGTGATCAACTTCCTGATCCTGGCTTTCGTCATCTTCCTGATGGTGCGGTATGCCAACAGGCTGATGCAGAAGCAGGAAGAAGCAGCGCCGCCCGCCGGACCGACCGAAGTCGAGCTGCTCACGGAAATCCGGGATGCGTTGAAGAACCGCTGATCCAGGGGGTTTGATCGGGCCGATAACCCGCTCACTTCCCATTAAGCTGCAACTCCCTATATAGGGCCTGCCGGTTTCGGCCGGCTATGGCGATAAATTGCGGTGTGCAATAGGCACAGCGGACCCGGGGGCAGTACCCGGCGGCTCCACCACAAACCCTGATCTGTCAGGGACTTATGACGGGGCCGAACCAGGATCGACGTGTGTTGAAAAGCACTGTTTTCGCCCGGGCTGAGTAACCCGTTAAAGGCTCAAAACACACAAGTGCCAATGATAATGAAGCACTCGCTCTTGCGGCGTAATGTGACGGCCTAACGGCCTGAATTTACAAAGCTAAAGCGCGGTTGGACCCACCGGGCAACAGAAGCGGATTCCAGGGGTTCGGGGAGTACCTGGCAACAGAAACTCCCCACTTTCCAACTCCAATTGCAGGTCAACCGGCCTCGGCCGCCTCGGCTTCCCGCCTTTCGCGCTCGTATTTGAGGCAATCGAGGATCTTGGCCCCGGCGAGGAACACCGCGCCGGTGGTGGCGAGGAACAGCAGCTTGCCGCCCCAGCCGGGATATTGCTCGAGATAATGGACGCCGCGGGTGCAGGCACCGAGCGCAAGGGCATAGATGATCAGGAAGGCCTCGAACCTCGTCTTGATCACAAACAGCCTGCCGATCTTGCGGAGCATGCCTGGCCTTTCGCGTTAATCCTTTGTTGAGCACCGAACATGCCAGATAAGCGTGCCAAGACAAGCCCTTGATCGACTCTGGCCCATTTCAAAACACCAGCGGTTCAAATACTGCCGTTAACCAAGCTCTCCCAGGCCCAGCACATGCAGCAGCTGGTCGCGCGCCTGCACGACCATCTGGGCCAATGCTTTCGTGCCGAGATCCTCGGGATGGATTTCCTCGGGCCAATATTGCCTGATTATCTCCTCGATCATCCCAGCCCGCTCCTCGTCGAGCAGGAAGCGGGGATCCACGGTTGCGGGATCGGCGACGACGCGCAGCCGCAGACAGGCCGGGCCGCCGCCATTGGCCATCGATTCCCTGACATCGACCGGGAGCACCTTGCGGATCGCGCCATTGCTGGCGAGCATCGTATCGAGCCAGGCGCTGACCGCTTTGCTGGCGCCCGCCTCGGTCGGGACGATCAGCGCCATGCCGCCTCCTGCCCCGGACGCCGATCCGGGGTCGGGCAGGGTCACCAGCTGCGCGTTGAAGAGATAGGAGCGGACCGCCTCTTCGAGGCTCACCGCGCTTTCCGGCACGATCACGATTTCGGCCTGGGGCAACTTCTCACGGATCGCCGCATAGGTGCCTTCGGGATCGGCAAAGGCGCGCTCATGGGTGAACAGCACGTTCTCGTTCGCCACCGCGACGACATCGTTGTGGAACGCGCCGGCATCGATCGCTTCGGGGTTCTGTTCGACGAACAATACCCGTTCGGGATCGAGGCCGTGCTTGCGTGCGACGATCCGGCTGGCCTGTTCGTGCTGGCGGGCGGGGAACCTTCCGCCCGGGCGGCCATAGACGAAGATCTCGATCCCCGGCGCGTAATGCCGCTCGCACATCCGCATATGGTTGGCCGCGCCCTCGTCGCCGAAGCACGGCATCACCGGGCGATGATGGACGAAATGATTCTGGTCGGCGAAGGCAAGGTTGAGTTGCCTTGCGGTATCCTGCCATTCCTGGAAGCGGTGCGGCATGGTGACGAGGTTTGCCGGGGTGATGTGGCAGCGCCTGTCGGCCGTGTCGGGCGCCGGCGAAATGGTCGCGGCATTGGCGGTCCACATCGAGGAGGCGGACCAGGCCGCGGCGAGCAGCGCCGGGTCGGTGTTCGCTTCATCGGCGCAGACGGCGGTCAGGAACCGCTGGTTGGGGCGGGGCAGCGGCACCAGGAAACCCTGCGGCAGGCCCAGCGCCAGATTGTGGCGCATCTTGGCGAGGCCCTGCAGCGCCGCCGCGCGCGGATGCGACACCTGGCCCTTGTGCGCGGTCGCCGCCAGATTGCCGAGGCTGAGCCCGGCATAATTGTGCGAGGGCCCGACGATGCCGTCGAAATTGATCTCGACCAGTGCTGTCGCCATGATTACCGCGCCACGCTCCACACCGTGTCGCCGGGTTTTACGTCGAGCATGTCGGCAGCGCGCGAATCGATCGCGAGCCCGCCATCCGCTTCCGCGCGGGCGCCGTAACAACAACGGAAAGACGTCAGGTTACCGGTCGCAATAAGTGCGCGCTCGCCCTTTACACATTCTGTGGCTACCAAAATACTCTCTCTAGAACTGGCGATGCTTACTACTTTATCGGTTCTTGCAGTCATTGTTGGACCGCCATCGAATATGTCAACATATCCTTCGTAGGAAAAGCCCTCATTTTCAAGCATTCTCATGGCTGCCCGGCCGCTTGGATGCGGAACGCCGATCGCGTTGCGGGCATCGTCGGACAGCATGGCGATATAGACCGGGTGCTTCGGCATCAGGTCGGCGATGAACTGGTTGCCGTGGATCGCGTTGAAATAGTCGGCATCCTGGAAGTTCATCCCGAAAAACCGCCCGGCCACGCCGTCCCAGAACGGCGATCCGCCGCGCTCGTCGATGATGCCGCGCAGCTCGGCCAGGATCCGGTCGGCAAAGCGCGCCCGGTGCATGGCGATGAACAGATAGCGGCTGCGCGCCAGCAGCATGCCGAGCCCCCCGGCGCGTTCCGAGGGATGGAGAAACAGCCCGCCGACTTCGCTCGATCCTTCAAGGTCGGTCACCAGGCTGAGCAATTCGGCCCGCACCGTGCGGTCGAGTTCCTGCGAATGCTGGGTGAGGGTGGTCAGGCGATAGGAATAGAACGGCCACAGCTGCCCGACCTGGGTGAACAGCTGGCAGGTCCCGCGCACGTCGCGGGTCTTGATGTCCTCCAGCACCAGGACGAAGACTTCGTCTTCCAGGCCCGCTCCCGTCCGCCCGAACGCGGCGGTCGAGCGCTCGAGCTTTTCCCCGAGCGCCTTGCGGTCGGGCGGGAGGTTGGTGAAGCCGCCGCCGGTCAGCTTGGCCATCTGGTAGAGCGGCTCGAGGTCGGCGGGCGTTGCCGCTCGCAGGCGAAAACTCACAATCTGTCTCCCGTTGCGAGGCGGTGCAGGACCAGCACGGACAAGGCTGCCCGTTCCGACAGCGAGGGCACGACCAGGAATTCGTCGGGCGAATGGATCTTCCCGCCGCGCACGCCCATCGTGTCGACCACCGGGATGCCGCAGGCGGCGATGTTGTTGCCGTCGCACACTCCGCCGCTCGACTGCCAGTGATAATGCTGGCCCAGTTCCGCGCAGCAATTGCCCACGAGATCGAACAGTCTCTGCGCCTGCTCGCTCACCGGCTTGGGCGGGCGGGTGATCCCGCCATGGACCGAGATGGCGACTTCCAGTTCCTTCTCGGTCGCCTTGACCAGTTCGGAGAGATCCGCCTCGAAGCGCTCGGCGGCCTCCCGCGTCTTCGGGCGGATGTTGAAGTGCAGCACCGCGTGATCGGGCACGACATTGTTGGCGCTGCCGCCTTCGATCTTCGCCGGATTGATCGTCAGGTCGCGATGTTCGAGCGCTTTCAGCGTCACCACCATGCTCGACGCGGCGACGATCGCGTTGCGGCCGGACTCGGGATTGCGCCCGGCATGCGCCGAACGCCCCTTGAAGGTCAGGCTGTAATTGCCGCTGCCGCCGCGCGCATGGGCGAATGTGCCGTCGGGCAGGGCTGAAGGCTCATAGGTCAGCGCCGCGTATTTGCCGCGGGCGAGCTTGCGGATCAGGCTGGCGGAGGAGAGCGAGCCGGTTTCCTCGTCCGAATTGATCATCACGTCGTAACCGATGTGCGCGGCCGCTTCGCTGGTCTCGAACGCCTTCAACGCGGCCAGGATCACGGCGATGCCGCCCTTCATGTCGGCCGCGCCGGGGCCGTTGAGCGTATCGTCGTCGATCCAGGCGAGGTCCTGGAACGGATCGTCGGCCGGAAAGACCGTGTCCATATGACCGGTCAGCAGGATCCGCCGCCCGGCATTGGGGCGTACGCGCAGCACGAGGTGCCGGCCATGCTGCCTTTCGACCTCGCTGCCATCGGCGGCAATCGCGGTGACGCGCGCCGGCTCTTCGAGCGATACCTCGCCCGGCAGCGCGGCAAAGGCATCGGCGAGCATCGCAGCGGTCTCGGCCAGGCCCGCGAGATTGCCCGTCCCGCTATTGGTCTTGCACCAGCGGGTCGTCATTTCGAGCATGTCCGCCTGATCGATTTGCTCGACCAGCGCCGCTTCTTCTGTAGCTAACTGTTTCATTCGAAACCGGTTTAGAAGCTCGACAAGCCTATGTCCAACAGGAGATTTCGGGCCTCGCCGGTGCGAACCGGGAGTGACATAAGTGACAAATCCAACATTTGCTGTCCGCGTAATAAAGCTTAATAATTCCAACTGCTTGCGGTGCCCAGGGTGACAGCTGTGCGCTTTCAGGAAATTAAAATCATCTTTCCGCGTCGGGACAGGAAATTTCCAACACCGGCAGGATCGAAGTTCGTGTCCCTGCATGGTCTGGAGCGGAAGGCGCGGCGGCGTCACCAGCCCAGGCTAAAGCAATCGGGCGCTGTAGGAAAATGGCAGATTCGGGTGGAAAGGGACATTCGATTTTCCCCGTTCGGCCGGATATATGACTCAGGCGGAGGATGTCCCGGATTCGCCGCGGCTTCCGTCCGTTTCGGGTGGTGCGACGGCCCCTCCCTGTCTTTTCCTGGACTGTGTTCCCCCCGTTTCCCTTCGCTCAGGTTCTGGTGCACATCATCCCTGGACGTTCTTACAGGCAGGCTTCCAGATACGCCTGGTCGAAGCCGAACTGGCGGGCCTTTTCGAGCGTATAGGGGCGCAAGCCCTGCGAGCGGAATTCGCCGAGGATCTTCCCGTCCTCGCTCTCGTCGAGATATTCGAACTTGAACAGCTCCTGGGTGACGATCACGTCGCCTTCCATGCCGATCACTTCGGTGATGTTGGTGGTGCGGCGCGAACCGTCCCTCAAGCGTTTCACCTGCACGATCAGGTCGACCGATTCGGCGATCTGGCGGCTGATGGCTTCCTTGGGGATCTTGATGTCGCCCATCAGGATCATGTTTTCCATACGGCCGAGGCATTCGCGGGGGCTGTTGGCGTGCAGCGTACACATCGAGCCGTCATGGCCGGTGTTCATCGCCGCGAGCAGGTCGAAACACTCCGCGCCACGAATTTCGCCCAGGATGATCCGGTCCGGGCGCATACGCAGGGCGTTCTTGACGAGGTCGCCGATGGTGATCGCGCCCTGGCCTTCGAGGTTCGGCGGACGGGTTTCGAGCGGCAGCCAGTGCGGCTGCTGCAGGCGAAGTTCGGCCGCGTCTTCGATCGTCAGCACGCGTTCGCCCGGGTCGATCATCTTCGACAGGGCGTTGAGCATGGTCGTCTTGCCCGAACCGGTACCGCCCGAGATGACGATATTCATCCGGCTGGCGCCCGCGATCTTGAGCGCGGTCGCCATCTTGTCGTTCATCGAGCCGAATTCCCTGAGCATGTCGATCGTGATCGGCTTCTCGGAGAATTTACGAATCGAGATCGCGGTGCCGCGCAGCGAGAGCGGTGGGACGATCACGTTGACGCGGCTGCCGTCCTTCAGGCGGGCGTCGGCGAGCGGGGTGGTCTGGTCGACGCGGCGGCCGACCTGGTTCACGATCCGCTGGGCGATCTGGAACAGGTGCTGTTCGTCGCGGAACTGGATCGGGGCGATGGTCAGCTTGCCCTTGCGCTCGACATAGGTCTGGTTGGGGCCGTTGACCATGATGTCGGTGATGTCCGGATCGTTGAGCAGTTCCTCAAGCGGGCCGAAGCCGAGCAGCTCGTCGATCAGGACCTTTTCGAGCGCGAACTGCTCGCGCCGGTTGAGCGTGACCTTGAGCTCGGCCAGCACTTCCATGATGATCGGGCGGAATTCCTCGCTCAGCTCTTCCTTGCTCAGCGTCGCCGCCGCTTCGGGATCGACGCGCTCGAGCAGGCGCGGGAGCACCTGTTCCTTGATCTTGTGGACGCTGGCTTCGAAGCCATCGATCTGGGCATGGTTGTCGACCACGTTGTTGGCGCGGTCGGCCAGCCGCGACATCGCGTCGCCCTGGCCCGCAGGGCCGGCCATGTCCAGCGGATCGGCCGGGACCGGAGGGAATTGTTCGCCGCCCATCGGCGGGGGGGCAGGGCTCTTGC
>NZ_DBNHSF010000138.1:0-5867 GCF_057143545.1 Candidatus Andeanibacterium sp. | reverse complement strand
TGGTCGAAAGCCTGCTCAAGCAGGGGGTCGAATTCGTGTTCGGCTATCCCGGCGGGGCAGTGCTGCCGATCTACGACGAATTGTTCGAGGACCAGCGCATCCGCCACATCCTCGTGCGGCAGGAAGCCGGCGCGGCGCATGCCGCCGAAGGCTATGCCCGCTCGACCGGCAAGCCCGGCGTGGTGCTGGTCACTTCGGGCCCGGGCGCGACCAACGCCGTCACCGGCATTGCCGACGCCTTTCTCGATTCAATCCCGATGGTCGTCCTCACCGGCCAGGTCGCGACCAATCTGATTGGCTCCGACGCGTTCCAGGAAGCCGATACGATCGGCATCACAAGGCATTGCACCAAGCACAACTACCTCGTGAAGGACCCGTCCGAACTCGCCGCGACGATCGACGAAGCGTTCCAGATCGCCACGACCGGCCGGCCCGGCCCGGTGGTGGTCGACATCCCCAAGAACGTCCAGGTCGCAACCGCTCCGTGGAACGACGGGAACATCCAGCGCAAGAACCGCTACCATCCGCGCATGGCGGGAAGCGCCGAGGAGATCGCCGATGCGATCGAGCTGATCGCCGGCGCCAGGCGCCCGATCCTCTATACCGGCGGCGGGGTGATCAATTCCGGCCCGCGCGCCAGCGATCTGCTGCGCAAATTCCAGGAGCTGACCGGCGCGCCGGTCACCAGCACGCTGATGGGACTCGGCGCGTTCGATTTCCAGCACCCCGACTGGCTCGGCATGCTCGGCATGCACGGCACCTATGAAGCCAATATGGCGATGAACCAGTGCGACGTGATGGTGAATATCGGCGCGCGGTTCGACGACCGGGTGACCGGGCGGCTCGATGCGTTCTCGCCGGGTTCGAAGAAGATCCACATCGATATCGACCGCAGCTCGATCAACAAGGTCGTGCATGTCGATCTCGGGATCGTCGGCGATTGCGCGACCGTGCTCGACCAGTTGGTCGCAGCCTGGGGCAAGCGCAAGCCAGCCGACCTCGCCGAATGGAAAGCGCGGATCAGCGGCTGGCGCGCCAAGGACTCGCTCGCCTATCCCAAGGGCAATGGCAAGGACATCATGCCGCAGCTCGCGGTCGAGCGGCTGTTCGCCCTCACCCGCCACCTCGACCCGGTGATCAGCACCGAGGTCGGCCAGCACCAGATGTGGGCCGCGCAATATTTCGGCTTCGACAAGCCCAACAAATGGCTCACTTCGGGCGGGCTCGGGACGATGGGCTACGGCCTGCCGGCCGCGATCGGCGCCCAGCTCGGCAATCCCGGCAAGCTGGTCATCGATATCGCCGGCGAAGCCTCGATCCAGATGAATATCCAGGAGCTCGGCACCGCGACCCAGTTCCGGCTGCCGGTCAAGGTGTTCATCCTCAACAACGAATATATGGGCATGGTCCGCCAGTGGCAGGAGCTGACCTATGAAAGCCGCTATTCGGAGAGTTATTCGGACAGCCTGCCCGATTTCGTGAAGCTGGCCGAAAGCTACGGCTGGAAAGGCATACGGATCACCGACCCGGCCGATCTCGACGCCGGGATCAAGGCGATGATCGAGCATCCCGGACCGGTGATGGTCGATTGCCAGGTCAGCAAGGAAGCGAACTGCTTCCCGATGATCCCCTCGGGCGCGGCGCACACCGAAATGCTGCTCTATGGCGACATGGTCGAGGGCACGATGGACGATGAAGCAAAGGCGCTGGTGTGATGGCGAGAGCGACAACAAATCCTCCCTTCCCCTTCAGGGGAGGGGATCGAGGGGTGGGGCCTGGATTTCGGGCACTACGCTCCTTGCATTCGCCCCATCCCGCTGCGACTAGGACCAGCTACGCTGACCCAAGTCTCGCTGCCCCTCCCCTAAAGAGGAGGGGGGAGAATAGATCATGAAGATCCACCATCGCGAAGCCGAACGCCACGTCCTCACCGTCATCGTCGACAACGAGGCCGGCATCCTTGCCAAGATCGCGGGGCTGTTCACCGCGCGCGGCTACAATATCGACAGCCTGACCGTGGCCGACATTTCGGAAAACCACGCGCTCAGCCGGATCACCATCGTCACCAACGGGCCGCCGGCGGTGATCGACCAGATCCACGCCCAGCTCGAACGGCTGGTGCCGGTCCACAAGGTCATCGACCTGACCGAAGAAGGCGCGCATCTCGAACGCGAACTGGCGCTGGTCAAGGTCGCCGGCAAGGGCGAGCACAGGGTCGAGGCCTTGCGCCTCGCCGATGTGTTCCGCGCCAATGTCGTCGATTCGACCACTTCGAGCTTCATCTTCGAGATCGTCGGCACCACCCGGAAGATCGACAGCTTTATTTCGCTGATGCGCGAGATCGGGCTGGTCGAGGTCGGGCGCACCGGCGTGGTCGGCATGATGCGCGGGCCGGAGGGGATCTAACGCAAATAAATTTGAACCAACCGTCACCCTGAACTTGTTTCAGGGTCCATTTCTCCTAATAGCGCCGGACATGACCGCGCGATGGTTGCTGGAATCGAGTTCAGCATGACGACCGAAAAGAAAGAACGAGTGATGAAAGTCTATTACGACGCCGATTGCGACCTCAACCTGGTGATCGACAAGAAGATCGCCGTGCTCGGCTATGGCAGCCAGGGCCATGCCCACGCGCAGAACCTGCGCGACAGCGGGGTGAAGGAAGTGGCGATCGCGCTGCGCCCGGGCTCGGCCAGCGCAAAGAAGGCCGAAGGCGCGGGCTTCAAGGTCCTTTCGAACAGCGACGCCGCCGAATGGGCGGACATCCTGATGGTCCTTGCGCCCGACGAACACCAGGCCTCGATCTGGACCAACGACCTCAAGGGCAAGATGCGGCCCGGCTCGGCGCTGGCCTTCGCCCATGGCCTCAACATCCATTTCGGGCTGATCGAGCCCGATCCCGAAATCGACGTGATCATGATCGCGCCCAAGGGCCCCGGCCACACCGTCCGCGGCGAATACCTCAAGGGCGGCGGTGTTCCGTGCCTGATCGCCGTCCACCAGGACGCGTCGGGCAACGCCCATGACGTTGCCCTCGCCTATGCCTCGGGCGTCGGCGGCGGCCGTTCGGGCATCATCCAGACCAATTTCAAGGAAGAATGCGAAACCGACCTGTTCGGTGAGCAGTCGGTGCTGTGCGGCGGCCTGACCCATTTGATCATGGCCGGATTCGAGACCCTGGTCGAAGCCGGATACGCGCCCGAAATGGCCTATTTCGAATGCCTCCACGAGACCAAGCTGATCGTCGACCTGATGTATGAAGGCGGTATCGCCAATATGCGCTATTCGATCTCGAACACCGCGGAATATGGCGATTACCACACCGGTCCGCGGCTGATAACCGACGAGACCAAGGCCGAGATGAAGCGCGTGCTGGAAGACATCCAGTCGGGCCGCTTCGTCCAGCGCTTCATGCTCGATAACGCGGTCGGCAATCCCGAAATGAAGGCCGCCCGCAAGCGCCAGGCCGAACATCCGATCGAACAGACCGGGGCGCAGCTGCGCGCAATGATGCCCTGGATCGGGGCCAACAAGCTGGTCGACAAGGACAAGAACTGACCCAGCCGGACAATCACCGGTCATGGTCCCCGCTTCCGTCGTCGGAAGTGGCATAATTTTGCTTGTCTCCGCAAAAGTGGAAGGCGGTGGACAATGTCCATCAGGCGCGTAAAACTGTGCATTCATATTTTGTCGGGAGAACATCAGGATGCGTAAACTTCACTTGGGCCTTGCCGCACTTGCCGGGGCGACCGTGCTTTCGATTGCAGCCGTCAATGCCCAGAATGGCACATTGGCGGGGCCCGGTACGGCCGACGCCTCGCAGGTCACTGCCGGCACCTACACCGCCGATCCCGGACACACGCTGGTCCAGTGGAAGGTCAACCATTTCGGTTTCAGCGACTATTTCGGCCTGTTCGGCAACATCACCGGCACGCTCGAACTCGATCCGGCCAATGTCGATGCCGCCAAGCTCGACGTCACGATCCCGGTCTCGAGCGTGCTCACGGCCAGCGAAGGCCTCACCGCGCATCTGTTGCGCGACGGGGCGGATGGCGCTGCGCCCGATTTCTTCGGTTCGAACCCCGAACCGGCGCGGTTCGTTTCGACCTCGGTCCGCAAGGTCGGCGATGACCAGGCCCTGATCAACGGCATGTTGACGCTCAATGGCGTGACCAAGCCGGTCGCGATCATGGCCCAGTTCACCGGTGCCGGCAAACACCCCTTCAACCAGAAGGAAAGCGTCGGCTTCAAGGGCTGGGGCCGGATCAAGCGGACCGATTTCAACGTCAATTTCGGGACGCAGGTCGTCACCGACACGGTCGATCTCGAAATCGCGGCCGCGTTCGAAAAATAGGATTATCGGCTTCCGGGCGGGGAACCCCTTCCCCTCAATCCCCCCGCCCGGATCCATTTGGCGATTGCCAATTCCCTAACGCCGGAAAAGCTTTTGCTTGTAATTTCCCCGGCGATTGGCCATTTGCGCTTCCAATGACGAACCGCGCGATCCTTCCGCTGCTTCGACTTACGCGCCCTTAGGCGTGCAATCCCGTCTGCGCGAAACGCGCATGGCACCCCGCCTAAGGGCTACTTCCACAATCTGATGTCGAAACTGCCGCGCGGCGCTTGTGCTGCGTAGCCCAGGCGATAAGGCAAATCCCATGCTCAAGGAACCGAGCCGAAAATACCGACCCTTTCCCCAGGTCGACCTGCCCGACCGGCAATGGCCGACGCGCACCATAACCGCGCCGCCGCGCTGGCTCTCGACCGATTTGCGCGACGGCAACCAGTCGATCATCGATCCGATGGACGGCGTGAAGAAGAACCGCTTCTTCGACATGCTGGTCGATATCGGGATCAAGGAAATCGAGATCGGCTTTCCCGCCGCGGGGCAGACCGAATTCGATTTCATCACTGCGTTGGTGAAATCGGGCAGGATTCCCGACGATGTCACGGTCCAGGTGCTGACCCAGTCGCGCGAAGACCTGATCCGGACCAGCTTTGCCAGCCTCGAAGGCGCGAAGCAGGCGATCGTCCATCTCTACAACGCGGTTTCGCCCGCGTGGCGCGATATCGTGTTCCGGATGAGCCGCGACGAAGTGCGCGAAATCGCCGTGGCAGGCGCCAAGGTGTTGCGCGATGAAGCCGCCAAGCGCCCCGAAACCGACTGGTATTTCGAATATTCGCCCGAAACCTTCTCGACCGCCGAGCTCGATTTCAGCCTCGAGGTGTGCGAGGCGGTGATGGACGTGCTCCAGCCGACCGCGGACCACCAGCTGATCCTCAACCTCCCGGCCACGATCGAAGCGGCGACGCCCAATATCTATGCCGACCAGATCGAGTATTTTCACCGCAATATCCCGCGGCGCGAAACGGTCGCGATCAGCCTTCACACCCATAACGACCGCGGCACCGGCGTGGCCGCCGCCGAGCTGGGCCTGATGGCCGGGGCCGACCGGGTCGAAGGTTGCCTGTTCGGCAATGGCGAGCGCACCGGCAATTGCTGCCTGGTGACAATTGGTCTTAACATGTATACCCAAGGGGTTGATCCAAAGCTGGATTTCTCCAACATAGACGAGATCATCGAGACCGTCGAATATTGCAACCAGATCCCGGTCCACCAGCGCCATCCCTATGGCGGGGAGCTGGTATTCACGGCCTTTTCGGGTAGCCACCAGGACGCGATCAAGAAGGGTTTCGAAGCGCAGGCGATGCGCAACGACGAATTGTGGCGCGTGCCCTATTTGCCGATCGATCCGGCCGACCTCGGGCGGACCTACGAGGCCGTCATCCGGGTCAATTCGCAGTCCGGCAAGGGCGGCTTCGCCTGGGTGCTCGAGCAGGACCAGGGGCTCAAGCTGCCCAAGCGC
>NZ_DBNHSF010000137.1:0-2027 GCF_057143545.1 Candidatus Andeanibacterium sp. | reverse complement strand
CGACCTCGCAATCGTAGAGGTCGATCTCGGCGCGGATATTGGTCCCTGGCGGGCCGCCCCCAAAGGTTCCGGGACGGTCGGGAAAATCGACCTGCGGTGCTGGGCCATCCGCGGCCTGTGCCGGGCTTGCGGCACCGACACCAACCAGCGCAGCCCCCGTGCCCAGTGCTGCGGCCCCGAGGAAATCGCGGCGCCCGACATTCAGTGGCGACCTGTCGTTCTTGCGTGTCATGGTCCTTTGGGATCCTCTCTCTTCCGCTTCTCACTCTTGCGCCAATCCGCGCTTGCGTCAAACGATGAAGTTTCAGCTATAGGAGACTCAAGCTATAGGAGACTCAAGTATGAGGAGAGGATCGAGATGAAGCGCCTTCGTTTGGCGATGCTTGCCGGATTTGCGTGGCTGGCCGCTCCGGCGGCGCAGGCGCATCATTCCTTCGCGGCATTCTTCGAATCCGAGAAGATCATCACGGTCACCGGCAAGGTTACCGAGTTCCGCTTCACCAACCCGCATGGGACCATCACGGTCGAAGGCAGGAGCAATGATGGCCGCATCGCGCTCTGGCGTGCCGAGACCAACGCACCCGTGGTATTGATGCGGCGCGGCTGGAAACGCGATTCGATCAAGCCGGGCGATAATGTGACCTTGACCGGGTGGCCGTCGCGCGATGGCAAGCCATATCTGCGCCTGCAACGTGCGGTCGATGCCAATGGCAAGATGATCGGCTCCGCCCCGTTCAATGTGGATGAAAGCAGGGACTGATGACGGCAGGACAAAAGACATGCATGGCGCTGGCGCTGCTGCTCAGCGTCAGTCCGGCTTCACTCCATGCACAGCAGGACGTGCCCGATCTCAGCGGCTTCTGGAACCTTGAATATGGCGAACCGCCGGCAGAGGCCGAAGGGCTGGTTGCCAAACTGCCCGAAAACACCGTCGTGCTTGAAGATGTCGGCTTCGTGGAATTCCCGCAGGGCGAGTATGGCGGATTGCTGGTCAAGCCCGAAGCATTGGCGCGCGCCGCCGAATGGACGCCAAGCGATGAGATGACCCTGTCCCGCGTATGCGCTGCACCCTCGATCATCTATACCGAACAGGGACCCTTTCCCTTCGAAATACACCAGACGCCCGAACTGATCGTCTTCAAATACGAATATTTCGACCAGGTGCGCCTGATCCACATGGACGGGCGCGATCACCCCCCGGCCGATGCGCCGCATTCCAAGGTCGGTCACTCTGTCGGGCATTGGGAAGGCGACGAGCTGGTGATCGACACCACCCATCTCTTGTCCGCGACGCTCACCAATAACGGGCTGGATCACAGCGAGAACGTGCACCTGGTGGAGCGATACAAGCTCGCCGGTGACGGCTCGCACCTGGTGGCGACCCAGTGGTTCTCGGATCCCGACGTGCTCGACAACAACGGCGCGCGGATCATCCAGTGGCGCAAATATCCGGGGCAGTTCGTCTACCCTTACGACTGCGACCCGTCGATCGCGGTGGAATACCAGCAGACCGGCGAGCAATAGGGACTACGGATTCAGCGGCGGGCTGGATTGGCCGAGCGCATGGCGGCTGCGGCATGGCCGGCCCGTGCCTGGGCGATCGTTTCGCCGATCAGGATCAGCGCCGGTCCGTCGCCCAGCGCCGACCGTGCGGCAAGCGGGAGCAGGTCGAGCCGGGTGGTGAAGCTGCTCGAACTGGCAAGACTGGCGTTCTCGACCATGGCGACCGGCGTGTCCTTGGGCAGGCCGGCCGCGATCAGCCTTGCCGAAACGGCGGGGGCCGCCGCCTTGCCCATATAGATCGCCAAAGTCGCCCGCGGGTCCGCCAGCGCCGGCCAGTCGAAATCGAGATCCTCGCCGGCCCTGGCATGCGCGGTTACCAGGGTCAGTTTGCGGGCAAGCCCGCGCAGTGTGAGCGAGAGGCCGAGATCGGCGGCCGCCGCACTGGCCGCGGTCACGCCCGGACAGATCCGGACCGGGACGCCGGCCTGGCGGCAGGCCTCGATTTCTTCGCTAGCGCGCGCGAA
>NZ_DBNHSF010000136.1:0-3597 GCF_057143545.1 Candidatus Andeanibacterium sp. | reverse complement strand
ACATATTTCAGTTGGTATCAATCGCATTCTTCCTGGTTTCACTCGCGTTGATTTTTCGGTCTTGGAGAAGGTCGGGCAAATGACCAGCTTCGCCTCCGCCTTCGGCAAGGGCCGCCCGGCGCTCTTGCCCTCTCCCCTTCAGGGGAGAGGGTTGGGAGAGGGGGATGCGTGACCCTGTCCTCACCACCCGCGCGCGCGGAATGCGCAGCCGCATGTCCGAGCCGGAAACGCGAATGTGGCTGCAACTCCGGGCGGAACGCTTCGCAGGGGTGAAGTTTCGCCGGCAGAAGGTGATCGGGAGCTATATCGCCGATTTCGTCGCCAACGATCCCAAACTGGTGATCGAACTGGACGGAGACACGCATGCCGGGCGCGAGGGATACGATGCTGCGCGTTCACGCGATTTGGAAGCTCGCGGCTACACGGTTGTGCGGTTTGCCAATCACGAAGTGATCGGGAACATGGAAGGGGTGTTGACCAGGCTTTCCAGCGTGATTTCGGAATTGCGCAGTCGGCCCCCTCTCCCAACCCTCTCCCCTGAAGGGGAGAGGGCTTTGTGATGACCCGCTTCGCATCAGCCTTCGGCAAGGGCCGCCCCGCCCTCGTCGCCTTTATCACCGCGGGCGACGGCGACACCGCGGCCAATCTCGACGCACTGGTCGAAGGCGGCGCGGATGTGATCGAGCTCGGCATGCCGTTCACCGATCCGATGGCCGACGGCCCGGCGATCCAGGCGGCGAATTTGCGTTCACTCGGCGCGGGGACCAAGACGAAACATGTGCTCGCCCAGGCCGCCGGTTTCCGCGCGCGCCATCCCGAGGTGCCGCTGGTGTTGATGGGCTATGCCAATCCGATGATCCGCCGCGGACCCGAATGGTTCGCCGCCGAGGCTGCAAAGGCCGGGGTCGACGGGGTGATCTGCGTCGACGTGCCGCCCGAGGAGGACGAGGAGCTTGGCCCCGCGCTGCGTGCTGCGGGCCTCGAATTCATCCGCCTATCGACCCCGACGACCGACGCCGCCCGGCTTCCGGCGGTGCTCGCCGGCTCGGGCGGGTTCCTCTATTACGTCTCGGTCGCCGGGATCACCGGCAAGCAGCAGGCGGCGATCGAATCGATCGAAGCAAATGTCCGCCGGATCAAGCAATCGACCGATCTGCCGATCGCGGTCGGCTTCGGCGTGCGCACCCCCGAACAGGCTGAGGCGATCGCCCGGGTCGCCGACGGGGTGGTGGTCGGCTCGGCCTATGTCGAGCTGGTCGGCGAACATGGCGCGGATGCGCCCAGGCATCTCAAGGCCTTAACCGAAGCTCTTGCCAAGGCGACGCACAATGCGCGAAAGGTATCCGCATGAGCTGGCTGTCCCGCATGCGCAACGCGCTTTCCTTCCGGTCGAGCAAGGAAACGCCCGAAAACCTGTGGATCAAGTGCAAGAACTGCAACGAAATGCTGTTCACGCAGGATTACGAGGCAAACCTCCACGTCTGCACCCAATGCGGCCATCACGGGCGGATCGGGGTCGACCTCCGCCTCGCCCAGGTGATGGACAAGGGCTACGAGCTCCTGCCATCGCCCAAGGTCAGGGAAGACCCGCTCAAGTTCCGGGATTCGAAGCGTTACTCCGACCGGCTCAAGGCCGCCCGTGCGGCCAGCCCGCATGACGATGCCTATATTGCCGCGCTCGGCACGATTGAAGGGCGCAAGGCCGTGGTCGGGGTGCAGGATTTCGCCTTCATGGGCGGATCGATGGGGATGGCGGTGGGCGCCGCCTTCTGTGCCGGGGCCGATCGCGCGATCAAGGAGAAATGCGCCTATGTGGTGTTCACCGCCGCGGGCGGCGCGCGGATGCAGGAAGGCATCCTCTCGCTGATGCAGATGCCGAAATCGACCGTGATGACCCGGCGGCTCAAGGATGCCGGCCTGCCCTATATCGTCGTGCTGACCGATCCGACCACCGGCGGGGTGACCGCGAGTTACGCCATGCTGGGCGATATCCATATTGCCGAGCCGGGTGCCCTGATCGGCTTTGCCGGCCAGCGCGTGATCAAGGAGACGATCCGCGAACAGCTCCCCGAAGGCTTCCAGCGCGCCGAATATCTCCACGAACACGGCATGGTCGACATGGTGGTCGAGCGGAAGGATCTGCGCGCGACACTGGCGCAGCTGCTCGACTATCTGAGCCCGGCGAAGGCGGCATGATCACCGATCCGATCCTCCCCTGCAAGGGGAGGTGGCAGCCCGCAGGGCTGAAGGAGGGGTGTCGCCCTCTCGATCGCGGGACACCCCACCACCACCGGGCTGCGCCCGGCGGTCCCCCTCCCCTTGCAGGGGAGGATCATTAGTGCGCGACATGGCCACCTCCGACCATCCCGCCATCCAGCGCGAGCTCGACCGCTTGGAAGCCCTGTCGCTGCCGCAGGGCCGCGTCGGGCTCGAAACCATCCGGGAAATCCTCGCCCGGCTCGGCCATCCCGAGCGCAGCCTGCCGCCGACCTTCCATGTCGCGGGGACCAACGGGAAAGGCTCGACCTGCGCCTATCTGCGCACCATGCTCGAAGCGCAGGGGCTTTCCGTCCATGTCGCGACCAAGCCGCATCTGGTGCGCTACAATGAGCGTATCCGCCTCGCCGGGAAACTGATCGACGACGATCTGCTCGCCGAGCTGCTCAAGGAAGTGCTCGATCTGAGCGAGGACCTTCACCCGAGCTTCTTCGAAGTCACTACCGCCGCGACCTTCCTCGCCTTTTCGCGGATTCCCGCTGATGCCTGCGTGATCGAGGTCGGCCTGGGCGGGCGGTTCGACGCGACCAATGTGATGGAGCGCCCCGCCGCCTGCGGGATCGCCTCGCTCGGGATCGACCATGAGGCCTTTCTGCTGCGCGAGGAGGAAGGCGTGCCGCAAGACCCGCTCGCCCGGATCGCCTTCGAAAAGGCCGGGATCGTCCGCAAGGGGGTGCCGCTGGTGACGCAAAGCTATCCCGAACGCGCGCTGGCCGAGGTCGAAAGGATTGCGAGGGAGCGCGGCGCACCGCATTTCCTGCGCGGGCGGGACTGGGATGTCAGCGCCACAGACCAGCTCCATTATCGCGACGCGAAAGGCGAACTAACCCTCCCCCTGCCCCGGCTCCACGGCCAGCACCAGGCCGACAATGCCGGGCTGGCAGTGGCGCTGCTGCGGCACCAGGACGAAGTCCATGTGTCACCCGAAGCGATGGCCGAAGGGATCCGCAACACCGAATGGCCCGCGCGGCTGCAAACGCTCAAGCCCGGCCCGCTGACCGCGCTCCTGCCCGATGCGGAATTCATCCTCGATGGCGGGCACAATCCCGATGCGGCGCAGGCGCTTGCCCGCACCTTCGGCGATCGCCCGCGGCTCAACCTCGTCATGGCGATGATGAAGAATCGCCCGGTGCGCGAATTCCTCGCGCCGATCGCCGCCAAGGTCGAACGGCTCTATGCGGTGCCGATCCCCGGCTGGCACGAGGATCACGATCCCAAGGACATCTGCCGCGTGGCGCAAGAACTCGGCATCGTGCCCACAGAACCCTCCGCCGATGTCCCGCAGGCGCTCGAACGGCTCAAGGCGCGGATCGAAAGCGA
>NZ_DBNHSF010000135.1:0-9546 GCF_057143545.1 Candidatus Andeanibacterium sp. | reverse complement strand
TCGGTCTCGGCCTGCGACTTGAGCTGGTGGTCCTCGATCGTGAAGCCCTGCCGTTCGAGCAGGTATTTCGACTTGAGGCCCCAGGGGCAGACGTGCTTGTCGCTCACAGTCCGATAGAGCGACGCTGTTTTTGTGATTGGTTTGTGTTCCATAGCGATTCGCCGTATAGCGTCCGTACCCAGGTACGGAGTCAAGCGAATGGCGATGACGATCTCTCAATTGGCAAGAAGCGGTGGAGTTGGCGTCGAGACCGTTCGCTATTACCAGCGTGAAGGCCTGCTGTTCGATCCGAGGCCGTCGCGGCTTGGCTATGTCAAGGGACGCAAGCATTACGGGCCCGATGAGCTTCGCCGCCTGCATTTCATTCGCGCGGCCAAGCGGGCGGGATTCACGCTGAAGGAAATCGGCGAATTGCTGAGGCTCGATTCCACCCGCGAGCGGCCCCGTGCACGCGAACTGGCGAGGGCGAGGATCGCTGCGCTCGATGCGGAGATTGCGGACCTTCAGGCGGCCCGCAAATCGCTCGACCGGCTGGCCCGCGAATGCGCCGGCGGCAAGGACGGCCCTTGCCCGATTATCGAAGCCTTCGAATAGCGGCGCTTCGGTTACACATTGAATTTGAACAGCATCACGTCGCCATCCTGGACGAGGTAGTCCTTGCCTTCCTGGCGCAGCTTGCCGGCTTCGCGCGCGCCGGCCTCGCCGCCAAGCGCGACATAGTCTTCATAGGCTATGGTTTCGGCGCGGATGAAGCCTTTCTCGAAATCGGTATGGATCTCGCCTGCCGCCTGCGGGGCCCTGGCGCCCTTGTGGAAGGTCCAGGCGCGCGCTTCCTTGGGTCCGGCGGTGAAGAAGGTCTGCAGGCCGAGCAATTCGTATCCCGCCCGGATCACCCGGGCGAGGCCGGTTTCCTCCAGCCCCAGTTCGGCGAGGTATTCCTTGCGCTCCTCCGGCTCCATGCCGACCAGTTCGGCCTCGATCGCGGCCGAGACGATCACCGCCTGCGCGCCTTCCTCCGCCGCCTTGGCAAAGACCTTCTCGGTCAGGGCGTTGCCGGTGGCGGCATCTTCCTCGGCGACATTGCAGACATACAGCACCGGCTTGGCGGTGAGCAGCTGGGCCTGTTCGAACAGGCGCGCCTCCTCGTCGCCGTTCGGCTGCGTCAGCCGTGCCGGCTTGCCTTCGCGCAACAGGTCGAGCGCCTGTCCGAGCACGCTCGCGGTCGCCCTCGCTTCCTTGTCGCCACCGGTGGCGCGGCGTTTCGCGTTCTCGACCCGCTTTTCGAGGCTTTCGAGGTCGGCCAGCAGCAATTCCGTTTCGACCACCTCGGCATCGGCGATCGGATCGACCTTGTTGGACACGTGCTGGATGTCATCATCCTCGAAACAGCGCAGGACATGGACGATCGCGTCGACCTCGCGGATATTGCCGAGGAACTGGTTGCCCAGGCCTTCGCCCTTGCTCGCGCCTTTGACCAGCCCGGCTATATCGACAAAGGCCAGCTGCGTTTCGATCACCTTCGCCGATTTGGCGATCGCCGCGATCTTCTCGAGCCGTGGATCGGGTACCGCAACCTGGCCGACATTGGGTTCGATCGTGCAGAACGGATAGTTGGCCGCTTGCGCGGCCTGCGTCTCGGTCAAGGCATTGAACAGGGTGGACTTGCCGACATTGGGCAGGCCGACAATCCCGCAGCGAAATCCCATGGATCGGTCCTCGGCTTGTGAAGTGCGGGGGCCATAGAGCATCGCGCGGAAAAGTGGGAACCGGTTTTTCGTAAATGGGCGGTGCGGATGCCGGCGAGCGGGGAGGGTACTCAAAAAAGACGCCCCTCCCGTTGCCGGAAGGGGCGTTGAAGGCGCACGGGAGTCATTGTGCGCCCAAGTGAATGTTAACGTCTGACCCACGCAAGGGCTGTGCCAAGCCCGGCCTGGCGCAGGGCACACTGGTTAACGACATTTGCGATCGTGGCCATCTGTAAGCTCCACCGACAGGTTTGCCGGCGGTACCCCCGGCAAACAAAGGCCTTGCGCAGCCCTGCCAATGCGTCAGAAAGCGCAGCGACGATCTTCAAAGCGGGGAATGGCCGGCAAATGGCAGGTTCGGAGTTTACATTCAGCGAAACCAAGATGCTGTTCCCGACGCCGCTGCTGAAGTTCCAGATTTCGGACGCCGAACGGATCAATGCCGCGCTGCTGGATGAGATAGCCGAACGGCAGGGGAAGGAACCGGGGGTCCTTCGCTCGAATTATATGGGCTGGCACAGCGAGCTCGACTTTTTTGCCCGCAAGGAGCCGGCCCATGTCGAATTGTCTTCTGCGATAGCATCTGCGGTTCAGGTCGCGATGAAGCGTGTTGCCGGCAAGACGGCCCAACTCGACCGGGTGCATTTGCAGATAAGCGGCTGGATCAACGTCAATCCGACCGGGGCCTACAACAACCCGCACGATCATTCCGGCGCCTTCTGGTCCGGTTCGTATTACGTCAGGAACAACCAACCCAAGGGCAAAGGTGACGTGGCAGGCGCGATCGCCTTCATTGATTGCCGGAGTCCACCGGCCGGTTCTGCCTTGATCAAGGCACCCGCGCTGCAAACGGGCTATACCGCCAACCCCAAGGCAGGAGAATTATTGATTTTCCCGGGCACGCTGAAGCATTGGGTCCATCCCAACCTGTCGGAAGAGGACCGGGTCTCGGTGGCCTTCAATGTGTTCGTATTGAAGGGCAAAGCTGGCTGACCCGTTCGCGCCTCAGGACTCCTGCAGCCTCAGCGCGATTTCGCTCATGAATCTTGGTTCGTCGCCCTTGGCCAGCCATTCGGCTTCCGCCGCGATTGCCCCGAGCATGTCGGCGAGCGGCTCCTGCTCGGCCTTGCTGTAATTGCCGAGGACATGGCCATGAACCCGGTCCTTGTGCCCCGGGTGGCCGATCCCGATCCGCACGCGCCGGAATCCGGGGCCCAAATGCCGGTCGATCGAGCGCAGGCCGTTATGCCCGGCGGTTCCGCCGCCGATCTTGGCCTTGACCTTGAAGGGAGCGAGGTCGAGTTCGTCATGGAAGACGGTGAGGGCACCGATCTCTAGCCTGTGGAAGCGCATCGCCTCGCCCACCGAGCGCCCGCTCTCGTTCATGAAGGTGGCGGGTTTGAGCAGGGCGATCTTCTCGCCCGCAATCCGGCCTTCCTGGATCCAGCCCGAGAATTTCTTCTGCACCGGCCCGAACTCGTGCATGTCCGCAATGACGTCGACCGCCATGAAACCGACATTGTGCCGCTGCATCGCGTGACGCGGTCCCGGATTTCCTAGGCCAACCCAGAGTTGCATGCAGAATTCCTATGCGGCGATGCCGCAAAAGCAAAGCGCCGGCTGCACACGCTGGTGAGCCGGCGCCAATGTCGTGCCTGGAGGGAAGCGATTAGTCCTCGCCGCCCTCTTCTTCCTCCTCGGCTTCCGCTTCGGTACCGCCCTCCGCTTCGGAGGCGCCTTCCGCGGCCTCGGCGGCTTCGCCTTCGGCGCGCTTGAGCGCCGACGGAGCGACAACGGTAGCGATCGTATAGTCGCGGTCGGTAATGGCGCTTGCCGATCCTTCAGGCAGGGTGATCGAGCTGATGTGGATCGAATCGCCCACTTCGAGGCCGGTCACGTCGATTTCTATTTCGGACGGGATCCTGTCCGCTTCGCACACCAGTTCGAGCTCGTGACGCACGATGTTGAGCACGCCGCCCTTCTTGAGGCCGGGCGAGGCTTCCTCGTTGACGAACACCACCGGGATCGCGACTTCGACCTTGGCGTCCTTCGCCAGGCGTAGGAAATCGACATGCAGCGGACGATCGTTGACCGGGTGAAAGGCGACATCCTTCGGCAGGGTGCGCACACTCTTGCCGTCGATCTCGATCATCACGATCGAATTCATGAAGTGGCCGGTGCCAAGCTGGCGAACCAGCTCGCGCGATCCGACATGGATCGCCAGGGGTCCTTCCTTGCCGCCATAGATCACGGCGGGGACACGGCCTTCGCGGCGAAGTGCACGGGAGGCTCCCTTGCCAGCCCGTTCGCGCGCTTCGGCCGGCAGGGTAAGAGCGTCGCTCATTGTCGCTACCTTTCGAAAAGCTTGTTTGGTTTCATGCGCCCGCCGCGCCTCCAGGGATGACCATGGCGGGAAGCGCGCGCCGATAGAGTGAACGGCGTGGAAATGCAAGCCTTGCTTACTGGATGCGCGTGACCGTGTAACCGCGCGCTGCGAGCAGGCGCGGCAGGCCGTCTGCGCCCAGCAAGTGCGCCGCGCCGACCGCGACGAAGGGGGTGTCGCCGGATTGGAGCAGCTGTTCGACCTGCTCTGCCCAGGCAAGGTTGCGCTGGACCAGCAAGGCCGCGCGCAACTCGGGATCGGCCATCAGCCCTTCGGCCAGCGAGGCTTCCAGCGTTGCGACGTCTCCCCGCCGCCATGCGCCAACCTGCGCTTCGGCTTCCTGCGCGGCGCCGCTTGCGGAATCGGCCAAGATCTCGAGCATGTCGATCTGGTCCTGCGGCGGCAGGGTGTCGAAGATCGCGAGCTGCCCGAAATAGCCTTCGAGTTCGACCACTCGCCGGCTGTCGGCCATCGCCAGCAAGGCGCGATCGACGCCGTTTTCGCTTTCGCCGAATGCGAGACTGTCCGACACGATCATCGCCACCGCCCAGCTTTCGGTGTCGGCCAGATCTTCATCTTGCCAGTAGCTCTTTTCGATCAACGCGGCGAGCGCCCGCCGGTGCGCAGGCGACACCCGCAGCGAAGGCCGGCCGAGACCTTCGGTAGTTGCCAGTTCCCAGAACAAATCGTCGTCGAGCGAGCGCGGATCGAGTTCGACCGCCAGCGTTTCGGATCGTTCGAACGCTTGTTCGATCGTGTCGGTTTCCCAGTCGAACCCTTCGGGCAGGGCGTGGACGGTCCCGAACAGATAGCCGTGCTCTCCATTGGCTCCGGTGACTTCCCAGAGTGCGGGCGAGGGCGGGGGAAGGTCCGGAGCATCCTTGCCGCATGCGGCGAGCAATCCGGCAAGGGCAAGCAGGCACGAGAGCGGCGCGGACGGCAACCTCACTTGACGCGTGCGCTGGAGATCCCGCGGCGCTTGAGCTGTTCCTGCACGCTGCCCTTGCCGGCGAGGTGTCCGGCGCCGACCGCCACGAAAACCGTTCCCGGCTCATCGAGCCGGTCATCGATCCACACCGCCCAGTTGGCGTTTCTCGTGGTGATCAGCCGCTCATAGAGTTCGGGGTCGGTTTCCTGCGCATTCATCAGTTCGGCCAGCGCCTTGGCGTCGCCCGCGAGCCATCTTCCGACCATCTGGTCAAGCTGGCTGGTGAGTTCCGGCGCAGAATCGACAACCTGCTTGAGATAGGTCAGCTGCGCCTCGAGCGGCAATTGGTCGAACAGGTCGAGCTGGTATTCGACGGTTTCCAGGGCATGGCGGGTCGTGTCGGGGTGGATCTTGCTCAGCAGGACCTCTTCGACTCCGCTTTCCGTCTCATATCCCGCGTTGAGGATCGGCAGCAGCGAAAGCGTGATTGCCGCGAACCAGGGCTTGTAGGCGTCGAAGCTCTGCACTGGCAGGCCGAGCGAAACCAGTACCTCGTCATAGGCCTGGCGATCCTCTTCGCTCATCAATGACCGCAGCGTCTGGCCTTCCGGCAGGACCGCTTTCGCCGCGACAAGATCGGGCATCTTCGCGGCTTCAGCCGCATCCACTTCGGTCACCAGCTGGCTCGAGGCTTCAAGTGCCCGGGCAATATGCGGTTCGTACCAGACGAGATCCCTTGGCAGTGCATGGACCGTGCCGAACAGGTAGATCGTGGTATCCTTGTCCGCGACCCTCCACAGCGCAGGGGAAGGGGCGGAGGATCGCGTGCTGGCGCCACCGTCTCCACCAAGCGTACTGCAGGCAGCCGTAAACTGCAGCGCAAACGCGCCGAGGCCCAAGCCGATGATTCGCAGAACCCTGTTGCCCATGCGTGCCCTATTTGCGTTCAATCGAGAAAAGGGCAAGCGTCACTGCTTGGTTATTGGACGCGTTCCACTTCGATACCGAGCTCGTCGAGTTGTTCCTGTACGCTTCCGAGGCCGGCAAGGTGCCCTGCGCCGACTGCCACAAACACGACTCCGGGCTGGTCGAGCCGCTGATCGATCCAGCCGGCCCAATTGCGATTGCGGCGGGTAATCAGCCATTCGTATGCAGCTGGATCTTCGAAGCCAGCATTCATGACTGCCGCGAGCGCTTCGGTGTTGCCGGCGA
Organism: Candidatus Andeanibacterium sp.; assembly: GCF_057143545.1. Classification (NCBI taxonomy): domain Bacteria; kingdom Pseudomonadati; phylum Pseudomonadota; class Alphaproteobacteria; order Sphingomonadales; family Sphingomonadaceae; genus Candidatus Andeanibacterium; species Candidatus Andeanibacterium sp. The sequence continues at coordinate 3,278 of NZ_DBNHSF010000135.1, read as the reverse complement.
GCCAGTCGGCCAACATGGTGTCGATCGTGTCGCTCGCCCGCGGCAGCTGCTCGACCGTCCGGTCGAGATAGAAAAGCTGCAGGTCGATTGGGGTCGAATCGAACATATCGAGCTGGAATTCGGCCGTTTCCAGACCTGCGCGGTCCTTGCCTTGCTCCTGTGCCAACTTGGTCAGGGCCATGTCGGCGCCGGCGTTGGGGTTGTAGCCCTTGCGGACCACCGTGAGCATTCCAAGGTTGATCCCGGCGAACCACGGGTCGAACCGGTCGAGTGCGCCGGGAGGAAGCTCGAGCGTGGCAAGTGCCGCCTCATATTCCACGCGATCCTCTTCGCCCATCAGCGAGCGCAAGGTCTGGCCTTCGGGCAGCAGGGCCTGCGGGGGTGCTCCTTGCTGCGGTCCGCCGGCGGCGAGCATGTCGACCTCGGTCACCAGTTCGCCCGAGGCGTCGAACGCCTGCTTGATCGCCCCGTCGAACCATTCGACGTCCTTGGGCAGCACATGGATCGTCCCGAACAGGTAGATCGTGGTGTCTTCGTCGGCGACCTTCCACAGCGCCGGGCCGGCGGGTTCGGCCGTTCCGGCAGCAGCCGGGTGAGTGGGCAGCAGGATCGTGGCAGAAATGAGGGCGAGCTTCTTCAGTGCGGAAATCATGACGAAATCCCCTTTCGGTTGGTCAAGTCGTGTTTGTTGGCGGGAGCCGCGGTGCGCGGCGGTCAATCAGCAGTGGTCATCGAGGAAGAAGATCTCCTCCACGGTGGTTTCGAACAGCCGGGCGATGCGGATCGCGACGGGGAGCGAGGGATCGTATTTCTCGCGCTCGATCGCATTGATCGCCTGGCGCGAGAGGCCGATCTTCTCGCCAAGGTCGGCCTGCGACCAGTTGCGCTCTGCGCGCAACACCTTGAGCCGGTTCTTCACAGTAGGCCACCGCGGACGCGAAAGGCGACATAGCTCGCGCCCCAGCCGATCATGCCGATCGCCATCATGTCGGGGCCGCGCAGGTCGCGCATGCCGATCGCTTCGCGCAGGGGATCGATCGCCCAAAGCGCGTTCACACCGATCATGGTGAACATCCCGATCATCGCGCTGGTGGCAAGCATCTGGTAGGCAAAGTCGTCGGCGCAACGGCGGTCGGCACTGCTCGCGATGCCCAGGATAACTGCCAGCAGTGCAGGGCTGGCCAGCAGTAGGGCAATGTCGCGGCCCGGATTGGTCGATGGCTTGAGCGCCAATTCCGGCAGGGCACTGCCGTTGACCAGGATGACGACGCCGGCGGCGAGCAACACCAGGACGATGAAATTCGTCATCCCGAGCGTCATCCTGAAGCGGAAGGGTCTGGATTTGGCCATGGTCGTCTCCGTCTCGAATCGCTGACACTATGTCAGGTATACATGACATAATGTCGCTAATCACTGACTATGTCAATAACACCTGACAAAAAGACAGCTGTGATTGCTTTTGCAGGCGAGCATTGACCGCTCAAACGCCATAAGCCATTGGCCGCGCCATGAGTTCTGCCGCGCCACTCAGTTTCCAGGACATGATCCTCAAGCTCCATAATTACTGGAGCGCGCAGGGATGCGTGATCCTGCAGCCTTACGACATGCGGATGGGGGCGGGGACCTTCCACCCCGCGACGACCTTGCGCGCGCTCGGCCCGGAACCATGGAACGCGGCCTTCGTCCAGCCGTCGCGCCGCCCAACCGATGGCCGCTACGGCGAAAATCCCAACCGGCTGCAGCATTACTACCAGTACCAGGTGATCCTCAAACCGAGTCCGCCCGACTTGCAGGAGCTCTATCTCAAGAGCCTCGAAGTGATCGGCATCGATCCGCTGAAGCACGATATCCGCTTCGTCGAGGACGATTGGGAAAGCCCCACGCTCGGCGCCTGGGGGCTGGGCTGGGAAGTGTGGTGCGACGGGATGGAAGTTACCCAGTTCACCTATTTCCAGCAGATGGGCGGGTTCGACTGCAAGCCTGTCTCGGGCGAGCTGACCTACGGGCTCGAACGGCTGGCGATGTATATCCAGGACGTCGACAATGTGTACGACCTCGATTTCAATGGCCGCGGCGTGACCTATGGCGACGTGTTCCTCGAAAACGAACGCCAGATGTCGAAATGGAACTTCGAGGTCGCCGATACGGCAGCGCTGTTCGAGCTGTTCGCCAAGGCCGAATCGGAATGCCGGAATTGCCTTGAAAATGAAGTGCCTATCGCAGCCTATGAACAAGCGGTCGAGGCCAGCCACATCTTCAACCTGCTGCAGGCGCGCGGCGTGATCAGCGTCCAGGAGCGCGCCAGCTACATGGGCCGGGTGCGCGATCTCGCGCGCGGCGCGTGCGAGGCCTACATGGCCAAGGAAAAGGACCGCTGGGCTGCCGAATATGACGGGTGGACGGCGTGATGACGGCTGCTCCCATGATCATGCCTGTTCGGCGTAGCCGATTGGGGAGAGGGACCGCCAAGCCGCAGGCTTGGGGGTGGAGGGGTAGTGCGCTCCATACCCCTCCGTCACGCGCCTTCGGCGCGCGCCACCTCCCCATTTCGCTTCGCGAAACAGGGAGGAACGGATGAGCGACTTCCTGCTCGAACTTCGCTGCGAGGAGATTCCTGCCCGGATGCAGGCGGGCGCTCGGTTCGACTTCGAACGGCTGTTCCGGGCCGAAATGGCAGCCGCGGGCGTAAATCTGGGTGAAATCACCGTCTGGAGCACGCCGCGGCGGCTGGCGCTGGTCGCGCGCGGGCTGCCGGAGCAGACCGAGGCCGTCAGCGAAGAGTTGAAGGGGCCGAAGATCGGCGCGCCGGAGCAGGCGCTCGAAGGCTTCCTGCGCAAGACCGGACTCACCAAGGGCCAGCTTACCGAGCGCGACGGGGTGTATTTCGCGGTCACCGAGAAGCCGGGCAGGGCGGTGTCGGAGGTGCTCGCCGAGGCCATTCCGGCGATCATCCGCGCCTTTCCCTGGCCCAAGAGCATGCGCTGGGGGGCGGCCTCGCTGCGCCCCGAGAGCCTGCGCTGGGTCCGTCCGCTTTCCGGGATCGTGGCGATTTTCGGCGAGGACCTGGTCGAGTGCGAAATCGACGGAATCGCGAGCGGATATGCCACCCATGGCCATCGCTTCCACTGCCCCGGGGAAATCACCATCGGCTCGGCCGGCGATTATGCCGAAAAGCTGCGCGCCTGCCATGTGATCGTCGATCACGCGGAACGCGAGGCGCTCATCCGCGAGGGCGCGGCCAGGGTTGCGGCGGATGCCGGGCTGGTGCTGGTCGAGGA
>NZ_DBNHSF010000134.1:0-2664 GCF_057143545.1 Candidatus Andeanibacterium sp. | reverse complement strand
TCCTGCAAGCCATCGAGAACTTGTGCGAAATCCTCGTTGATGTAGCCGACCTCGATATCCCGCAACTGCGCCTTGCCGCCGTTCTCGACGAACACCTGCCAGCCGCCTTCCGGTGCCCGGAACAGCGCGCCCACCGGCACGCGAACGACTTCATTCTCGCTCCAGAGGATCACCGTGGCATCGACCTGGTACCCGTGGCCGAGCCGCGCAATGCGCTGGGCGGCAGCGGGCTCGAAATCGATGATCACATTGACCCGCTGCTCCTCGATGCCGAGCGCGGATATCTTGAGCTTCCCGAAGGGTTCAATCCGGCGCACCCGGCCTGGCAGTGCATCCTCACCTCCCCAGCGGGTTATCTTCACAGCATCACCCGGTTCGATCTGCGCCGCCTCCCTGGAAAGTAGGTCTGCAACCACTTCGATGCGCGCGGGATTACCGATTTCAACCAGCGCTGCTCCCTGTGTGACCACGCCTTCGCTTTCGACAAGGCGGCGCAAGACCACTCCGCTTTCAGGCGAGCGCACTGCCACAGCGCCGCCCGACGGCAGGCCGGACGCAGCAGGCTCGGCCAGCAGGCTTTGCAGTCGGCGGGTTTCTGCGCGCGTTCTGGCCAGTTCGCTGCGGGCCGAGGACGCAGCCGCACGCCGGGCGTCGAGCTCTGCCTTGGCCAAGAAGCCGCGATCCGCCAGCGCCTCGGCCCGGCCAAGATCCGCTTCGGCTAGCCGCAGCGCCGCAGACGCGCTTGCCTCGCCCGCGCGCGATGCCGAGATCGCATTGGCAATTTCCGCGCGGCTACGTTTGTCGAGTGGCTGCGACGGGATGCCTGCCATGCGCGCAATTATCGTCTGGCCGGCCACCACCTGATCGCCGGGCTCAAGTTCGATCCGCGTTACATACCCGGTCACGGGGGCCGTCACGGTGTAGAGGTCATGCACACGGGTCACCCCGTCATCAGTCAGCCCGACTTCCATCGGCCCCTGAGTGACCGAACCAAGGTCGACCGCCTCTGCCTCCGGCCAGAAGCTGTAGGCAAGGCCCGCCACCAGCAGCGCGGCGATGATCATGGCCCAGCGCCAACTCTTGATCCGCGCCCACATCAGTCGCGCGCCTTGAGGACCCGCACCATGTCGAGCCTTGCAACGCGGCGCGCCACGATCAGCGCGGTTGCACTGGCCGAAGCCAGCACCACCAGCGTCGCGAAGCCATAGCTGGACCTGTTGGGTGCAAAAGGAAGGCGGAAAAGATCCGAACTGAACATGCTGACCATCAGCTGGGCCAGCCAATAGCCGGTTACGCACCCGACCGGAACGGCGATCGCGACCAGCAGGGCCAGTTCACCAAGCAGGACGATCCCCACTTCACTGCGATGATAGCCGAGTACCCGCATCGTCGCGAGTTCATGCGCGCGTTCGGAAAACAGGATGCGCGCGCTGTTGTAGACCACGCCGACAGCGATGGCCGATGCGAACGAGATGTAGAAACCCATCATCGACATGATATTTTCGTCAATTATCTGTTCGAACAGTTTCATCGCTGCGTCACGCTCCGTCAATCCGAGGACCTGGGGCATTTCGCCCAGTTCGATGATGATCCGGTCGCGGTAAAGCGGATCGATCAGCAGGTTCGCGCTGCCGACCGGCGTGCCATCGCGGGTGAGGCGGGACAGGGCCTCGCTGCGCGCATATGCGCGGGTTCCGATGAGTTCGTCGATGATGCTCGCGACTGTCAGCGTGGTCCTGGTCTGGCGTCCGCCCAGCAATTCCACCTCCGCGCGGTCCCCCGGGGCGAGCGCGAGCTTGGTTGCCAGCGGCCTGCTGAGCATCAGGCCCGCGGCGGGCAGCGGGACTTCATATCCGTCGGCGTCGACCCGCACAGTCAGGCGATCGTCGCTGCCGGCCGCCTCTATTCCGACCCGCTCCGACCGCGCGCCATTGCGCAGAACGACCGGAACCGCGCGCGCAGGCTCGACCCTCAGAACGCCCGGAAGTGAGGCCAGCTCGGTCAGGACCTTTTCGTTCTGGGGCTCGATGAAGGTGACGGAGAGATCTTGGCGCTGCGCGCGGAAGAAGTAGTTGTCCAGCATCGCGCGCGACCCGTCGATAAACTGGATGGTCGCGAACAGCAGGCCGAGCGACAGGGCAACGCCGCTCACAGTCACTGCCGAGCGCCCGGGCCATCGTGCAATATGGCGAACGATCATGCTCCCGACGGCGGAAATTCCTGCCCATCGTCCCAGCTTCTCGACCATGCCCGCACGGTAGATTGGCGGAGGCGGAGGAGACATTGCAACGGCCGGGGTCAAGGCGGAGGCCGCACGGACACCGCCGATAGCGCCGATGCCGGCTGATCCAAAAGCCAGGGCCGCGCCGGTCGCGAAAACGCTCGCGGACACCTGATAATAGAGGAAGGGGAACCGGTAATATTCGGCATATTGCTCGGTCATGGAACGTCCCATCCACCATCCGACGGAGGAACCCAGCACGATGCCGATCAACGCGACTGCGATGGCAAATTTCAAATAGTGCCAGCCGATCTCTGCATTTCCGTAGCCGAAGGCCTTCATCAGCCCGATCTCTTCGCGCTCGGTCCGGATGATCCGGCCAAGCACCACATAAACAAGGAAGGTGGATACCAGCAGGAAGATCGGCGGAATAATGGTGGTCA
>NZ_DBNHSF010000133.1:0-7985 GCF_057143545.1 Candidatus Andeanibacterium sp. | reverse complement strand
TTTCGGTGCTGGGCTGCGTGGTCAATGGCCCGGGCGAGGCGCGCGAAACCGATATCGGCATCACCGGCGGCGGCGCGGGCAAGCACATGGTCTATCTCTCGGGCGTGACTGACCACCACGTGCGGGATGCCGACATGCTCGACCATATCGTCGAACTGGTCGAGGCCAAAGCCGCCGCGATCGAGGCGGCGAACGAAGCCATCGTCGAGGCTGCGGAGTGAGGCCAATGCTCTTTTCAGAGGTTCCCGATCCGGCGACCGGGGACGCCGAATGACCGACAAGGACGTCCCCGCCAAGGAAATGAAGCGCGGAGCCGCACATGGCGTCCACCTTCCGACGGCCGCGGTCGGAGCGGCCTCGGCCGGAGCAATCGGCTATGGCGCAATCGCGCTGGGAGCAGCGGCAATAGGCGCGTTCGCGATTGGCGGGCTTGTGATCGGCGGGCTGGCGCTCAGGCGGAAGCGAAGGCGCGATCGCGCCGAACCGGGCGAAGGACCCGATGCCGAGGCGCAATAATGGCAATCAATATCCGCGCCGCACGTCCCTCCGACCTCCCGCTCATTGCTTCCCTGATCCGAGAACTCGCCGAATATGAGAGGCTTGCCGACCAGGTCCGCTTCGATGAGGCGGAACTCGGTCGCAACCTGTTCGGCGACCGGCCGGCCGCCGAAGTGCTGATCGGCGAGCTTGATGGCGAACCGCAGGGCTTCGCGCTGCACTTCCAGAATTTCTCGACCTTCGAGGGCAAGCCCGGGCTCTATCTCGAAGACCTCTTCGTCCGGCCCGCGGCGCGCGGCAAGGGGCTCGGCAAGGGGTTGATCTTGGCAGTCGCTGCCATTGCGGTGCAACGGGACTGTGCCCGCTTCGAATGGGCCGTGCTCGACTGGAACGAGCCCGCGATCGCGTTTTACGAATCGCTCGGCGCGCGCATGATGGACGATTGGCGGATCATGCGCCTTGATGGCGAGGGATTGCGCAGAACTGCGAGGTCGGGTGCCTGAACCTCCGCGCTTTGGGGGCTTTACCCCGGCTTAAGGCGAATTTCGTAGGCTCTGGCCATGAAACCGGCACATCTCTTCTGGATGGTTGCGGCAGCGGGCGTGTTCGGCCTGTTCGTGCCGGGCGACAGGCAAGCTGGCGATGCGCATACAGAATCCACCGAAGCCCAGGCTGGCGGAGGCAAGAGCGGCAACGCAGCGAACCTCGCCTGGTATGGCGGCGAAACCGTGCTCGAACGCGTCAGCGACGGCCATTTCTATGCCGAGGCCCATGTCGACGGGCTGCCGGTCCTGTTCCTGGTCGACACCGGGGCCAGCGTCGTCGCGCTGACCGCGGAGGACGCCATCGATGCCGGCCTGCATTGGGAAGATGCAGACCTGCAGATGATCGGCCATGGTGCGAACGGCCCGGTTCAAGGGGTGCGCACAACCATCAAGGAAATGGAATTGGGCGGCTTCCGCTCGCGGAATGTGGAAGCGGTGATCGTCCCGCAAGGCCTGCAGATTTCGCTGCTCGGCCAGTCATTCCTCTCGCAGATCGAAAATGTCGAGATTTCCGACGACCGGATGGTGTTGAGCGGCGGCTACTAGGCTGGAAATTTCGCGTTCACTTTTCAGCGAGGGTCTTGCTGGTATATAATCTCGCACGATGCAGACGAGCCGCAGGACAATCCTGACATCGGGGCTTGTCGCCTTGGCGGCAAGCGCGCTTCCCGTGCGCGCCTTTGCCCAGGTGGCTTCGGCATCCCCTCGCGATCGCGCGATTCTCGAAATCGCCCGGCGCGAGATCGCCCGGGCGGGCGATGTAATCTGGCGCAGGGATATCGCCGGGATCGCCGATTTCAGCGCGCATTCGGCTTCAAATCGCTTCCATTTCGCCAATCTCGAAAACGGGACGGTGCGCAGCTTCCTTGTCGCTCATGGCACCGGTTCCGATCCCGAACATACCGGTTACCTCCAGGATTTCTCGAACGAGATCGGATCTAACGCGACCAGCCGCGGCGCCTACATCACCTGGGAATGGTATGAGGGAAGATACGGCACTTCGATCCGCTTGGGGAGCCTCGACGAGGACAATTCGAACACGTTCGAACGCGCGATCGTGATGCATGCCGCCGAATACGCCACCCCCGCCCATGTCGAAAGATGGGGCCGCCTGGGCCGTTCGAATGGCTGTTTCGTGATGGGACCGGAGGACTTCAGGGAAGCGCTGTGGCACCTTTCGGGTGGCCGCCTGCTCTTCGCGGACAGGCTGGAGCTGGGCTAGGAACGCCGACCCGCGCGAAGGGAGGTCCCGCAGGCAGGACCGGCACCGGGTCCCCGCCGGCGCGGGGATTTACGAATCCTGTAAATCGTCGACGATCTCGACTATTTCCTCGCTGGTTTCCCGTGCGCGGTTGGCCATCCGCGGTGCGGACAGGCTCGCCAGCACCGGCGCATCGCGATCGTAAATGTCTTCGAAGGTCTTGAGCTTGCCTTCGATGTCCCGGCCCATGGTGAAATAGGTGATATAGACCGGGAAAGTCTTTTCGAGCGGCACCCTGGTATATTTGCCGGATGTCGAGATCGCGACCGCCTCGTCCTTGTCGGTGCCTCCCAGGATCGCCATCGTCAGCCCCAGTTCGAGCGCGCGTTCGGTGCGGATACAGCCATGGCTCAAGGCCCGCTCGTCGCGCTGGAACAATTGGCGCGAAGGCGTGTCGTGCAGGAAGATCGCATGCGGATTGGGCATGTCGAGCTTCATCAGCCCAAGCGAATTGGCCGGCCCGGGCTGCTGGACCACGCTGACATAGCCGTTCTCGCCCCTCGTCGCGGTGTAGCCCTGCGCTCTGGCCCAGGCGGGATTGTTCAGCACTCTCGCCCCCAGGCCCTCGCCCTTCACGATCGACTGGGGCACGGTCCAGGTCGGGTTGAAGATCACGCCCTCGACGATCTCCGCGAGCTGGGGAGTGGCGGACTTGCCGGGTTTGCCGACGATCGTCCGGTAGGTCCGGATGATCTGGTCCTTCACCGTCAGCCGGAGCTGGAATTCGGGGACGTTGGTGATGAGATATTGCTGGCCGAGATCGCGCGACAGCCAGCGCCAGCGATCCATATTCGCGCGGATCAGCGCGATGCGTTCCTTGTCCTCGGGAGGCGTCCCGGCAAGGGCTTCCCGCAAGGCCGCATAATCGGGATGAGAGGGTTCCAGCAATGCGACCACACCCGCGACATCGTGGTTTTCGAGTGCGTCGGCCATCAGCCTGGCGGTCGGAAAGCGATCGCGGTCAGGATCGACCACGAACCATTGCTTGCGCGAATCCATCGGCGTGCGGCCGTCGCGCAGGTCCTCCACCAGCCAGCGGAACGCGCGGCTGGCGATCTCGTTAAGCTCGTCCCCCGGGCCCCCCTCGATCGCCTGTAGCAGCTGGTCGATCTGGTAATCGGCGGGATCGAGGCCTTCGGCACCAATCCCGGCAAGCGTCAGGTAAAGCGCCCGCGCATCGATCACGTTCCATTGCTGGACTTCCGGCAACGGCTGGCCGTTTTCGTCGACCTGGCCGGGAAGCGGCTGGACAACCGGCTGCGCGATGGTTTCAGCCTTGAGATCGCCAAACGCTTCATCGAACCGGGCACCCGTGCCTTCGACCTGGACCTGATCGACATCGACCGGCTGGGCAGGCAGCGCCGCAGGCAGGCAGACCGCCAGCATCCCGATCAGGGTTTGGGTGCGCAGCCTTGCGAACATTCTCAATTCACCTCGCCAATTCTGCTATTTTGCCCCTGCAGCAGCCCAGCATCAAGCAAAAGCGCTGTCTGCAGGCTGAACCATCTATTCGGCGTGACCTTCCCCCTGCACGGGATTATGCGCCGGCAATGCCGCAGGAATCGATCCGTATTCCGTTCCTCGCCACCCTGTTGGCGATCGCGCTGTTCTCCCTGATGGACGCGACGATGAAATATGCCTCGATCGCGGTCGGAGCCTATAGTGCGACTTTCCTGCGCTCGCTGCTCGGCTTCTTGCTGGCCCTGCCCCTGTGGCTCCAGAATGGTGCTCGCTGGCCCTCCAAGCCTACCCTTATCGTGCATGTGAAGCGTGGCATCGTCGGCTCGTTCACGGCGCTCACTTTCTTTTACGGACTGGTGAGGCTGCCGATCGCGGAAGCGATCGCGATCTCCTTCATTGCGCCCCTCGTTGCCTTGATGCTGGCAGCCGCCCTGCTCAAGGAACGGATCGGGAGGCAGGCCCGGGCCGCCGCGGTGCTGGGCTTGCTCGGCGTCCTTGTCATCGCGTTTGGCCGGACCGGGGCGGAGGTTTCACATCCCGAAGCCGCCTGGGGTGTTGCCGCGGTGCTGCTGTCCGCCGTGCTCTATGCCTGGAACCTCATCCTGCAGCGCCAGCAGGCCCTGCTGGCGCGGCCGCGCGAGGTGGCCGTGTTCCAGACCGCGATCGCGACCCTGGTCCTGGGGCTGGCAAGTCCGTGGCTGCTGGTGCTTCCGGACAGCGCCGGCTGGATCAGCATCGCGGCCAGCGCCGTCCTCGCCCTCGGCGCCGTGATCGTCATGAGCTGGGCCTATGCCAGGGCGGAAACGCAGGCGCTGGTCCCGCTCGAATACACGGCCTTTCTGTGGGCGATCCTGATCGGCTGGCTGGCCTTTGGCGAAGCCCTGACCCTGCCAACCCTGCTGGGCGCCGGCCTGATCATCGTCGGCTGCTGGATCGCCGCGCCGCGCAAGCATATCGAGCAGACAGCGCTTTAATCCTGCTGCGTTGGAGCGGCCTTTTGCTCCTCTTCGCCGATCGAAAAATCGATCACGAAACCCAGGGCCGCCCCGAAAAAGGCGGCGGCGACCAGCGCCACGGCCATCATCCAGATGTTGAGCGGATCGTTTCCGCGATTGGGTGGACCGGCAAGGCTCATGCGGCCTTTTGCCATCTCCGGCGTACCCCGATCAACGGCAATCGGCGCCAGTCCTGCCCCCTTGACCTCACCCGCCAAAACGCGCAGTTGCGCGGGCATATCCGGCTTCTTCGCAATCGCAGCGCAAACGGGGGCCCACTCAAGGAAAAGGACCGCTCAATCCTATGACCCAGGTCGGCAAGGACACGCTTGGAACTCGCAGCACACTCGAATTAGGCGGCAAGCAATACGCCTATTACTCGCTCGACAAGGCCGCCGGAACGATCGGCGACATTGCAAGGCTGCCCTTCTCGATGAAAGTCCTGCTCGAAAACCTGCTGCGCTTCGAAGATGGCGGCTTCACCGTTTCGACCAAGGACATCCGGGCGATAGCCGACTGGCAGCAGAACCCGGTTACCGGCAGCGAAATCCAGTACCGCCCTGCCCGCGTGCTGATGCAGGATTTTACCGGCGTGCCCTGCGTGGTCGACCTTGCCGCGATGCGCGACGCGATCGCCAGGCTCGGCGGCGACACTTCGAAGATCAATCCGCTGGTTCCGGTCCATCTGGTGATCGACCATTCGGTGATGGTCGACGAATTTGGCCATCCCAAGGCATTCGAGCGCAACATGGAACTCGAATATGCGCGCAATGCCGAGCGCTACGACTTCCTCAAATGGGGCGCCAAGAGCCTCGACAATTTCAAGGCTGTGCCGCCCGGAACCGGGATCTGCCACCAGGTCAATCTCGAGCATATCGGCAAGTGCGTGTGGTCGAGCATGGACCAGGACGGGGCGCTGGTCGCCTATCCCGATACCTGCGTCGGGACCGACAGCCACACCACCATGATCAACGGGCTCGGCGTGCTCGGCTGGGGCGTCGGCGGGATCGAGGCCGAGGCGGCGATGCTGGGCCAGCCGATCTCGATGCTGCTTCCCGAAGTGGTGGGCTTCAACCTCACCGGCAGGCTGGCCGAAGGCGTCACCGCGACCGACCTCGTGCTGACCTGCGTACAGATGCTCCGCCAGGTCGGGGTTGTGGGCAGCTTCGTCGAGTTTTTCGGCCCCGGCGTTTCCTCGCTCAGCCTCGCGGACCGCGCGACTATCGCCAATATGGCGCCCGAATATGGCGCGACCTGCGGCTTTTTCGGGGTCGACGGGAAGACGCTCGACTATCTCCGCCTGACCGGCCGCAGCGAAGACGATATCGCGCTGGTCGAAGCCTATTCCAGGGCGCAGGGCATGTGGTTCGAGCCCGACAATGTCCCGGTCTTTACCAAGACACTTGAGCTAGACATGGGCAGCGTGGTGCCTTCGCTCGCCGGGCCCAAGCGCCCGCAGGACAAGGTCGAACTCGGCCATGTCGACGAGCTGTTCAATGGCGACTTGAAGTCGGTTTACGGCAAGGATGCTCCCGCCCGGGTCCCGGTCGAAGGCAAGGACTACGATATCGGCGACGGCGATGTCGTGATTGCGGCCATCACCAGCTGCACCAACACGTCCAATCCAGACGTCCTGATCGCCGCCGGCCTCGTCGCCAAGAAGGCGAACGAGCGCGGGATGAAGCCCAAACCCTGGGTCAAGACCAGCCTCGCGCCCGGTTCGCAGGTGGTTACCGACTATCTCAAGAAAGCCGGCCTGCAGGATCACCTCGACGCGATCGGCTTCGACCTCGTCGGTTATGGCTGCACCACCTGCATCGGCAATTCCGGCCCGCTCGCCCCGCCGCTCTCCAAGGCGATCAACGGCAACGACATCGTGGCCGCCTCGGTGCTTTCCGGAAACCGCAATTTCGAAGGCCGGGTAAGCCCCGACGTGCGGGCCAATTTCCTCGCTTCGCCACCGCTGGTGGTCGCCTATGCGCTCAAGGGCACGGTGGTCGAGGATTTCATCAGCACCCCGATCGGGCAGGACCGCGACGGCAACGACGTGTTCCTCAAGGATCTCTGGCCGAGCAACGAGGAGATCTCTGCAATCCGCATGGGCAACATCGACCGGGCGATGTTCGAAAGCCGCTATGCCGACGTCTACAAGGGCGACGAGCACTGGCGGGCGATCACAGTCGAAGCCAGCAACACCTATCCGTGGCGGCCCGGCTCGACCTATATCGCCAATCCGCCCTATTTCGACGGGATGGAGATGACCCCGGCCCCGATCGACGATATCGTCGAGGCCAGGCCGCTGGCGATCCTCGGCGACAGCGTGACGACCGATCACATCTCGCCCGCCGGTTCGATCAAGGAAGACAGCCCGGCCGGGCAGTATCTCCTGTCGAACCAGGTCGCGAAGGCCGATTTCAATTCCTACGGCTCGCGCCGCGGCAACCACGAAGTGATGATGCGCGGCACCTTCGCCAATATCCGCATCCGGAACGAGATGGTCGAAGGTGTCGAGGGCGGCATCACCACCTATCACGGCGAGCGGATGCCGATCTACGACGCGGCGATGAAGCACAAGCAAGACGGCACCCCGCTGGTGGTCATCGCCGGCAAGGAATACGGCACCGGCTCCTCGCGCGACTGGGCGGCCAAGGGCACCAACCTCCTCGGCGTGCGCGCGGTGATCGTCGAAAGTTTCGAGCGGATCCACCGCTCGAACCTGGTCGGCATGGGCGTCCTCCCGCTGCAGTTCGAGGACGGAACCACCCGCCGCACACTCGAACTGACCGGCGATTGCAGCTTCACCATCGAAGGGCTGGCCAGCCTCGAACCGGGCCAGAAGGTCGAGGTGAAAGTCACCCGCGCCGACGGCACCCGGTTCCATTTCAATGCCCGCTGCCGGATCGATACCGCCAACGAGATGGAATATTATTTGAACGGCGGCATCCTGCAGTATGTGCTGCGGAAGCTCGCCGCCTAGCGAACCTGCCAGGACCCCGCGCATTGGCGGGGCCCTGGTTTGGATCGTCCGGGGTCAGAAGCTCAGGATCGCCCCGGCGGTGATTTCGTGGGACGAATAGTCGACCGTATTGTCGGTCAAATCGATCCCGCCCAGGTCGATATGCTTGTAATCGAGCCTGAGGCCGAGCGAGTCCGAAAGCAGTGTCTCGAACCCGCCGCCCAGCACCAGGCCCTCGCCGGTGTCGGCGGGCAGGCCGTCGCGGAAGC
>NZ_DBNHSF010000132.1:0-16086 GCF_057143545.1 Candidatus Andeanibacterium sp. | reverse complement strand
AGAAGGAACCGGATCGATGATCCAGATGCAGTCCAATCTCGACGTCGCGGACAACAGCGGCGCCAAGCGCGTCCAGTGCATCAAGGTGCTGGGCGGCTCGAAGCGCCGGACCGCGTCCGTCGGCGACGTGATTGTCGTCTCCATCAAGGAGGCGCAGCCGCGCGCGCGCGTGAAGAAGGGCGACGTCCACCGGGCGGTGATCGTCCGCACCAGGAAGGACGTCCGCCGTCCCGATGGCAGCGTGATCCGCTTCGACACCAACGCGGCGGTGCTGGTGAACAAGAACGAGGAGCCGATCGGCACCCGTATCTTCGGCCCGGTGGTGCGCGAACTGCGCGGCAAGGGCTTCATGAAGATCATCTCGCTCGCTCCGGAGGTGCTGTGATGGCTGCCGCAAAGATCAAGAAGGGCGACACCGTCGTGGTCCGTTCGGGCAAGGACAAGGGCCGTTCGGGCACCGTCATGCAGGTCATGCCGAAGGACGGGAAAGTGATCGTCCAGGGCGTGAACGTCGCGACCCGTCACCGCAAGCCGAGCCAGGCGAATCCGCAGGGCGGGATCGATCGGCGCGAGGCGCCGATGGCGATTTCCAAGGTTGCGCTGGCCGATCCGAAGGACGGCAAGCCGACCCGCGTCCGTTTCGAAACCGGCAAGGACGGCAAGAAAGTCCGTGTCGCCGTCAAATCCGGGGAGACCATCGATGGCTGATTACACCCCCCGCCTCAAGCAACGCTACGAGGACCAGATCGTCAAGGCGATGACCGACAGGTTCGGCTACAAGAATCGTCTCGAAGTTCCCAGGCTTGCCAAGATCACCCTCAACATGGGCGTGGGCGAGGCGAGCCAGGACAAGAAGAAGGTCCAGATTGCCGCCGAGGAAATGGAACTGATCGCGGGCCAGAAGCCGGTGATCACCAAGGCCAAGAAGTCGATCGCCCAGTTCAAGCTGCGCGAAGGCATGCCGATCGGCTGCAAGGTCACCTTGCGGCGCGACCGGATGTACGAATTCCTCGATCGTCTCGTGACCATCGCTATGCCCCGCATCCGCGACTTCCGCGGCCTGAACCCCAAGTCGTTCGACGGGCGCGGCAATTATGCGATGGGCATCAAGGAGCAGATCATCTTTCCCGAGATCAGCTACGACAAGATCGAGAAGGTGCGCGGGATGGATATCATCGTGACCACCACCGCAAAGAGCGACGAAGAGGCCCGCGAATTGCTGCGCCTGTTCGGTTTCCCGTTCCCCGCCCCCGAATCCGAAGGGGCCTCGGAAGAAAAGGAAGCGGCATAAAGCCGCTGGAAGAGAGAGCTTAAGTCCATGGCGAAACTGAGTTCCATCAACAAGAACGAGCGGCGCAAGAAGCTCGTCAAGAAGTATGCAGCGCGTTACGCGAAGCTCAAGGCGATCGCGGACGACAAGTCGGCCGACGATAGCGAGCGCCTGATCGCGCGGCTGAAGATGGCTGAAATCCCGCGCAACGGGAACCCGACCCGCGTGCGCAATCGCTGCAACACCACCGGCCGTCCGCGCGGCTATTACCGCAAGTTCGGCCTTTGCCGGATCGAACTGCGCGACCTGGCCAACAAGGGCCTGGTCCCTGGCGTTACCAAGTCGAGCTGGTGAGGATCTAGAACATGGCATTGACCGATCCCCTGGGTGATATGCTCACCCGCATCCGCAACGGCCAGCGCGCGAAGAAGGACTCCGTCCTCTCGCCGGCGTCCAAGCTGCGCGCCAACGTGCTCGAAGTGCTTCAGCGCGAGGGCTATATCCGTGGCTATTCGGAAGACGATTCCGGCAAGCACAAGGCGCTGCGGATCGAACTGAAATATTTCGAGGGCGAACCCGCGATCAAGCATCTCGCCCGCGTCTCCAAGCCCGGCCGCCGGGTCTATTCGGGTTCCAAGGAACTGCCGAATGTCCGCAACGGCCTTGGCATCACCATCGTCTCGACCCCCAAGGGCGTGCTCTCCGATAACGAAGCGCGCTCCCAGAATGTCGGCGGCGAAGTGCTGGCGGAGGTGTTCTGATGAGCCGCATCGGCAAGAGGCCGGTGGCGATCCCGAACGGGGTCACCGCCGATATCCAGGACGGCACGCTGACCGTGAAGGGCCCGAAGGGGACCCTTTCATTGGGCTTGCGCGAAGAGATCAGCTATGTTGTCGAGGAGGAGGGCATCGTCGTGAAGCCTGCCAACGACACCAGGCAGGCGCGTTCCTTTTGGGGCATGCAGCGCACGCTGGTCTCGAACCTCGTCGAAGGCGTAACCGATGGTTATACCAGGGTGCTCGAGATTTCCGGCGTCGGCTATCGTGCGCAGGCGCAGGGCCGGAAGCTCAAGCTCCAGCTCGGCTACAGCCACGATGTCGATCTCGATGTCCCTGAAGGCCTCGAAGTGAAGACCCCTGACCAGACCACGGTCGAAATCAGCGGGATCGACAAGCAGGCAGTCGGCCAGTTCGCTGCCGAGATCCGCCGCTGGAGGAAGCCCGAGCCCTACAAGGGCAAGGGCATCAAGTATCGTGGCGAGTATATCTTCCGCAAGGAAGGGAAGAAGAAGTAAGATGGCCAAGCTCTCCTTGTTCGAACGCCGCCGCCGCCGCGTCCGCAGTGCCCTGAAGGCGCGTGGTGCCGGTCGCCCGCGGCTGTCGGTCCACCGCACCGGCAAGCACATCTACGCGCAGATCATCGATGACGCCGAAGGCCGCACCGTGGCCGCCGCTTCCACCCTGGGTGGCAAGTCGTCCGGCGCCAATGTCGATGCCGCTGCCCAGGTCGGCAAGGACATTGCCGCCGCGGCCAAGAAGGCCGGCGTGACCACCGTCGTGTTCGACCGCGGCGGGTTCCTGTTCCATGGCCGCGTCAAGGCGCTGGCCGACGCTGCGCGCGAAGGCGGGCTGGAGTTCTGACGATGGCTGACAAGAAAAACCCCGAGGAAACCCCGGTGAACGAAGACAAGATCGACGCCGGGACCGAACCGAGCCAGGCTGCGGAAGCGCAATCGGCCGAGTCCGCCGATCCGGTGGCGCAGGCGGAAGCTCCGGCAGCGGAAGCCGCCGATGCGCCCGCGGAAGCGGTTGTCGAAGAGGCCGCCGCGGAAGCAGTGGAAGTCGAGGCCGAGCCGGCTCCGCAGCAGCGCGAAGGCCGCGGGCGTGGCGGACGTGGCGGGCGTGGCGGCGATCGTGGCGAGCGCGGTGAACGTGGCGGTCGAGGCCGTCGCGACGATCGCCGGGGCCGCGGCGGGGACGAGGAAGAAGGCGAGGAGCTGATCGAGAAGCTCGTCCATATCAACCGCGTTTCCAAGACCGTGAAGGGCGGCAAGCGCTTCGGTTTTGCGGCGCTGGTCGTCGTCGGCGACGGCAAGGGCCGGGTCGGCTTCGGCCATGGCAAGGCGCGCGAAGTGCCCGAAGCCATCACCAAGGCGACCGCCGCCGCCAAGAAGAAGATGATCCGCGTTCCGTTGAAGGAAGGCCGGACGCTGCATCATGACGGGCGTGGCCGTTTCGGCGCGGGCAAGGTTGCCGTGCGGACCGCTCCGGCCGGTACCGGGATCATCGCGGGCGGCCCGATGCGCGCCGTCTTCGAGAGTCTCGGCGTGCATGACGTGGTCACCAAATCGGTCGGCTCGTCCAATCCCTACAACATGGTCCGCGCCACTTTCGACGCGTTGACCAACCAGTCCTCGCCGAAATCGGTGGCCCAGCGTCGCGGCAAGAAGATCGCCGACCTGCTTGGCCGGGGCGGGGCGAGTGAGGCCGAGGCGGAAGCCGACGCTGCAGCAATCGCGGAGTAAGCAGTCATGGCGAAAATCAAGCTCAAACAGATCGGTTCGCCGATCCGCCGTCCGGCAGACCAGAAGAAGATCCTGGTCGGGCTGGGCCTCGGCAAGATGAACCGCGTGGTCGAACTGGAGGATACTCCGGAAGTTCGCGGCGCGATCGCCAAGCTGCCGCATATGGTGGAAGTGGTCGGCTGATTTTAGCCCCCTCCCCTGCAGGGGGAGAGGGTTGGGAGAGGGGGCCGTGCTCGACCTTCCCCTCTCAACTCCGGCCAGGCAGCAAGCTGCCAGGCCTCCGTATCTCTCACCTGAAGGGGAGAGAGCTTGTTTATTAGGCGCGAACAAAGCGAAAGCGAGTGCAACATGAAACTGAACGACATCCGTGACAATCCCGGTGCGCGCAAGTCGCGCATGCGCGTGGGCCGTGGCATCGGCTCGGGCAAGGGCAAGACCGCCGGCCGCGGCCAGAAGGGCCAAAAGAGCCGCGAAGGCGTAGCGATCAAGGGCTTCGAAGGCGGCCAGATGCCGCTCCACATGCGCATCCCGAAGCGCGGCTTCAACAATCCCTTTGCCAAGGATTATGCCGAGGTGAATATCGGCATGGTCCAGAAGTTCATCGATGCCAAGAAGCTCGACGCCAAGCAGGTGATCGACCACGAAGCGCTCAAGGCAGCGGGCCTCGCCCGTGGCGGCAAGGACGGCGTCCGCCTGCTCGGCAAGGGCGAAATCACCGCCAAGGTGAAATTCCAGGTCGCCGGGGCCAGCAAGGGCGCGATCGAGGCGGTCGAAAAGGCCGGCGGATCGGTCGCAGTGACCGCTCCGGCCAAGGCCGAAGCGCCAGCCGAAGCCGGCGAATAACGGGAAACTTGCGGGGCGGGGGTTTTGCATCTCCACCCGCACCCTATATGGCATGCCGTAACAAGGGGACGCCCGCGCAAAACCGGGTCGAGCAAGGGTAGAGCGACACCATGGCATCACGCGCCGACAACATTGCGAGCAATCTGAGCCTCGCGAATTTCGGGAAAGCCACCGAGCTGCGCCAGCGCATCTGGTTCACCATCGGCGCGCTGATCATCTTTCGTTTCCTCAGCTTCGTTCCCCTGCCGGGCATCAACCCGCTGGCGCTGGCCGATCTTTACGACCAGTCGCGCGGAACCATCCTCGATATCTTCAACACTTTCACCGGCGGCAGCATGGAGCGCATGAGCCTGATCGCGCTCGGCATCATGCCCTACATCACCGCCTCGATCGTGGTCCAGCTCGCCGCGGCCCTCCATCCAACGCTGCAGGCGATCAAGAAGGAAGGCGAAAGCGGGCGCAAGAAGCTCAACCAGTATACGCGCTACGGGACGGTGTTCCTGGTCGCGATCCAGGGCTGGTTCCTGGCCGCGGGGCTTGAAAGCTATGCCGCGCAGAGCGGCATCCAGGCGGTGGTCGCCCCGGGGATGATGTTCCGCACCGGTGCGGTAATCAGCCTGATCGGCGGCACCATGTTCCTGCTGTGGCTGGGCGAACAGATCACGTCGCGCGGGATCGGCAACGGCGTTTCGCTGATCATCATGGCCGGGATCGTCGCCCAGTTCCCGACCTTCACTGCGAACCTGTTCGAACAGGGCCGCAATGGCACAATCGGCGCCGGGGTTATCCTTGGCGTCGTGGCCGGTGTCGTCGGCCTGATCCTCCTCATCTGCTTCATGGAGCGGGCCCAGCGGCGGCTGTTGATCCAGTATCCCAAGCGCGCGAACCAGCGCGGAATGATGCAGGCCGACCGCAGCCATTTGCCGCTCAAGCTCAACACGGCCGGGGTGATTCCGCCGATCTTTGCCAGTTCGCTCCTGCTCCTGCCGTTGACCATTACCCAGTTTGCCGGGACCAATATCGATTCGGAATCGACCACCGGCAGCATCATGCAAACCGTGCTGCAATATCTCCAGCACGGGCAGCCGCTCTACATGGCGCTCTACGCCGTGGGCATTATCTTCTTCTGCTTTTTCTACACCGCGGTGGTGTTCAATCCGGAAGAGACGGCGGACAATCTGCGGCGCAATGGCGGCTTCATTCCCGGTATCCGTCCGGGCAAGAACACCGCGAATTACCTCGATTACGTCCTGACACGGATCACGGTGGTCGGGGCGATATACCTGACTTTCGTGTGCGTCGTGCCCGAATGGGGGATCACCCAGACCGGAATTCCGCTGTTCCTGGGCGGCACCAGCCTGCTCATCGTAGTGAACGTGACTGTGGACACGATCAGCCAGATCCAGTCGCACCTTCTGGCGCATCAATATGGTGACCTTATAAAGAAAGCAAAATTGAAAGGTCGCCTGCGCTAGGCAGACGGTCAGCCAAACGGCATTCCGTTTCGATTCGAAGGGGAGCGGGCCACATGAATATCATCCTTCTCGGGCCTCCGGGCGCAGGCAAGGGCACCCAGGCGCATCGCCTCGTCGAACGGCATTCTATGCTCCAGCTTTCGACCGGCGACATGCTGCGCGCCGCGGTCAAGGCCGAAACGCCGACCGGCCTCAAGGTCAAGGCGATCATGGATGCGGGCGAGCTTGTTTCCGACGAGATCGTGTCGCAGCTGATTTCGGACGAGCTGGCGGTGCTCTCGCATAGCACGGGCGTGATCTTCGACGGCTATCCGCGCACAAGGGCCCAGGCCGAAGCGCTCGACGAGATCCTCGCCAGGCATCGCCGCAAGCTCGACCATGTGATCGAGCTCGATGTCGATGAAGATGCGCTGGTCGAGCGGGTCACTGGCCGCTTCACCTGCGCCAAGTGCGGTGAAGGCTATCACGACACCTTCAAGCTGCCACTGCATGAGGGAATCTGCGACAATTGCGGCAATGGCTCGTTCAAGCGCCGGCCCGACGACAATGAGGAAACCGTGCGCACCCGCATGGCCGAATACCGGGCCAAGACGGCCCCGATCCTGCCGATTTACGAGAAGCGGGGGATCGTGACCCATGTCGATGGCATGGCGCCGATCAACCAAGTCTCGGCCGAGATCGAGAACATACTCGGCTTTTCGGACTGATTGCCGCGTTACCTGCGAAACGGATGTGTGATAGGCGTCGGCCTTTCCGCGAAAGGTCCGATCATGCGCCCCTGTCTGTTTCCAATCGCAGCGCTTCTCCTCGCAGCTGCCCCGGCCTCGGCCGAACTGGTCGCGGTCGGCGAGAATAGAATTGCCAGCGAACATGAAGCCATCGTGCCGGTAGCGCCGGACGAGGTCTGGATCGCGTTGACCGATCCGGCGGGCTGGTGGGACGGGAGCCATTCCTACTCTGGCGACGCCGCCAATCTCGTGCTCGATCCGCTTGCGGGCGGATGCCTGTGCGAGATCCTTCCGGAGGGCGGCGGCACGGTGGAGCATTTGCGGATTGTCACGGCGCTGCCCGGGCGGTTGCTCAGGATGTCGGGCGCGATGGGGCCGCTGCAGTCCGAAGCGCTGACCGGGACGCTGTCGATCGGGCTCACGCCAGTCGAGAGCGGCACCAGGATCGAATGGGATTACGTGGTCAGCGGGTTTGCCCGCTTCGACCTGGCGGAGATCGCACCGGCGGTCGACGCCATGCATGGCGGGCAATTTGCCCGGCTGGTGGCGAAACTCGGCGGCTGAACGGCAGGTTTTGACCCGGCGGCCGAACTGGGCTATAAGCGGCGCAGAACAGAAAATCGGTCGCCAAGCGCGGGGCGGATGCCCTTGCGCTCACCTTGCTGTTGACGGCAAGCAAGAATCGCCCTAAGCGCCGTTTCATTCGACATGTGGGTCAGGTCCGGCAGGCGGCAAACCTTGCGCGCCATCCGGGCTTTTTGCCGTTCAGGCAAATCCGCCGCATGCCGTGTTGAAGACGCGTTGAGATAGGGGTCGCGGTTTCCTTCGGGGAAGTTTGGCAATCCCCTGTGGAGCAGGAGAAGTAAGTGGCTCGTATTGCCGGGGTCAATATCCCCACCAACAAGC
This sequence comes from Candidatus Andeanibacterium sp., assembly GCF_057143545.1. NCBI lineage: Bacteria > Pseudomonadati > Pseudomonadota > Alphaproteobacteria > Sphingomonadales > Sphingomonadaceae > Candidatus Andeanibacterium > Candidatus Andeanibacterium sp. The sequence continues at coordinate 8,340 of NZ_DBNHSF010000132.1, read as the reverse complement.
GTGTGATCGTCGCGCTTACCTATATTCACGGAATCGGCCCGACCACGGCCAGGAAGATCGCGGACAAGCTGGGGATCGACCACAGCCGCCGCGTGCAGGACCTCAGCGATGCCGAGGTACTGCAGATCCGTGAAACGATCGACGCCGACCTCGTGGTGGAGGGCGACCTTCGCCGCGATACCGCAATGAACATCAAGCGCCTGATGGACCTCGCCTGCTATCGCGGGCTGCGCCATCGCAAGGGCCTGCCGGTTCGCGGTCAGCGTACCCACACCAACGCCCGTACCCGCAAGGGCAAGGCGAAGCCGATTGCCGGGAAAAAGAAGTAGGTTCGGGGGTTTCCCCGTCCGCCTCCTTCTTTCAGCTACGACAGGATACGAACCATGGCACGCGAACCCCAGCGCATCAAAAGGCGGGAACGCAAGAACATCACCAGCGGCGTCGCGCATGTGAACGCCAGCTTCAACAACACCATGATTACCATCACCGATGCCCAGGGCAACGCGATCAGCTGGTCCTCGGCAGGGATGATGGGCTTCAAGGGCAGCCGCAAGTCGACGCCCTATGCCGCGCAGGTTGCTGCAGACGATGCCGGCAAGAAGGCCGCCGAACACGGCGTGCGCACTCTTGAAGTCGAAGTAAAGGGTCCGGGCTCGGGGCGCGAAAGCGCCCTGCGCGCGCTGCAGGCGGTGGGCTTTACCATCACCTCGATCCGAGACGTCACGCCGATCCCGCATAACGGGGTGAGGCCGTCCAAGCGTCGCCGCGTCTGATCACCAAGCTGCCTTGTGGCCTATGGGCCGCACGGCGATCTGGATCGGCCGCGGCGCTCACAGCGCTCAGCGGCCGTTTCGCCCGATAAACACCTTTAGGGGAAGTCCATGTCCGTCAACATGAAGAACTGGCAGGAACTCAGGAAACCCAACAGCCTTGAAGTCAAGGCCGGTGGCGATGCCAAGTGCAAGGCCACCTTTGTCGCCGAGCCGCTCGAGCGCGGCTTTGGCCTCACGCTGGGCAATGCCCTGCGCCGTGTACTGCTTTCGTCGCTCCAGGGTGCGGCGATCACCTCGATCAAGATCGAGAACGTGCTGCACGAATTCTCTTCGCTGGCCGGCGTGCGCGAGGACGTCACCGACATCGTCCTCAATGTGAAGCAGATCGCGCTCAAGATGGAAGGCGAAGGGCCCAAGCGGCTGCAGCTTTCGGCGACCGGCCCGGCCGAAGTGAAGGCCGGCGACATCGCGGTCTCGGGCGACATCGAAGTGATGAACCCCGATCTCGTGATCTGCCACCTCGACGAAGGCGCGACGCTCAACATGGAACTCACCGCCGATACCGGCAAGGGTTACGTCCCGGCGGTTTCGAACCGTCCGGTCGATGCCCCGATCGGCCTGATCCCGGTGGATTCGCTGTATTCGCCGATCCGCCAGGTGAGCTACAAGGTCGACAATGCCCGCGTCGGCCAGGAGCTCGACTTCGACAAGCTGAGCCTGACGATCGAGACCGACGGCACCGTGACCCCGGAAGATGCCGTGGCCTATGCCGCGCGCATCCTGCAGGACCAGCTGACGCTGTTCGTCCATTTCGAGGACGGCATTCCGCAGCCGCAGAGCGCGATGATCGGCGTTGCCGCGCAGCCCGAGGAATCCGACGCCAACCAGCTCAACCGTTACCTCCTCAAGAAGGTCGACGAGCTGGAACTGTCGGTCCGTTCGGCCAACTGCCTCAAGAACGACAACATCATCTATATCGGCGACCTGGTCCAGAAGACCGAGGCCGAGATGCTGCGGACGCCGAATTTCGGCCGCAAGTCCTTGAACGAGATCAAGGAAGTGCTCTCGAGCATGGGCCTGCGCCTCGGCATGGATATTCCGGGCTGGCCGCCCGAGAATATCGAGGAAATGGCCAAGAAGCTCGAGCAGGAACTGCTCGGCTGATCAGACTGCCCTCTCCCCTCGAGGGGAGAGGATACGCAGCCTTGCGAGCTTGCTCGCTAGGCGAAGTTGGAGAGGGACCTGCACCGGCAGCAACCCCTCTCTACTGCGACTAGGCAGACAGGCTGCCAAGTCTCGTTTTCTCTCCCCGAACGGGGAGAGAGGGAAGGCCGCCCAATCGGCCAGTACCGGGCTACCTGACACGGGCCCCTTACGAACGGAGTAAAGAATATGCGTCACAAGATTTCCGGCCGCAAACTCTCGCGCAAGAGCCAGCACCGCGCCGCCATGTTCCGCAACATGGCTGCCGCGCTGATCAAGCACGAGCAGATCACCACCACCACCGCCAAGGCCAAGGAGCTGCGGCCCTATGTCGAGAAGCTGGTCACGCTGGCCAAGCGCGGCGGCCTCTCGAATCGCCGGCTTGCGCATTCGCGCCTGCTCGACGACGCGCAGGAGAAGAAGCTCTTCGAAGTGCTCGCCGAACGCTACAAGGATCGCAATGGCGGCTATACCCGCGTGATCAAGGCGGGCATCCGCGCGTCGGACGCCGCGCCGATCGCGGTGATCGAACTGGTCGACCGCGATACCGACGCCAAGGGCCAGGACTCGGGGCCGGTGATGGAAGACGAATTCGACATGGCCGAAGCCTGATTCCGCAATCGGTACTGTTCAGGAGAGGGCGGCTGCCGGAATTCGGCGACCGCCCTTTTTCCTTGCCGGAAGGCCCGGCATCGCAGCAAGCCATTAAGATCGCGGGAGATTCGCGTTCATAAAAGACGCTCCTATCCTGAACAGAGCCTGTCGGGCGAGTTCAGCGTGAACACACAGGCGAATCGCTAGAACATCCTCGACAAGCCCGGGCAGTCCCGCCCCGGCGGACCAAGAGGATGAACACCATGAAGACCATGACCAAGGGCCTCGTCGGAACCGTCGCCGCTGGTGCGATGGCTCTCACTTCGGCCTCTCCCGCCTTTGCCAGAGATCATCGCGATCGCGATGGGATCGATGCCGGCGATATCATTGCCGGCGCCCTGATCATCGGCGGCATTGCCGCCATCGCGTCGGCGGCCGGCGGGCGGGATCGCGACTATCGCGGCGACTATGACCGCTACGGCTACAATGACCGCTACTACGGTCGCTACAGTGCTCGCGATGCGGTCGAGCAGTGCGTCTACGCCGCCGAGCGGACTGCCAATCGCTATTCCTATGGCGGACGGGCGAATGTCACCGACATTCGCGACGTCGACCGCAAGGGCCGCAACGGCTTTACCGTGAAGGGCCGGATCGCAGTCAATAACCAGGGCCGCGACTGGCGCCAGGGCGACCGCTATCGCGGCTATGGCTGGGACAACGACTATCGCGGCTGGAACGATCGCTATCGCGGTTACGACAGCGGCCGGTTCACCTGCAAGGTTCGCAACGGACGCGTGATCGATGTCGATTTCAGCGGCATCCGCGGCCTGCGCTGATCCCGGTCAGTAATCCCAAGGGGGTCCGCAGTCTCTCCCTCCCTCCTCCGGACCCCCGAACAGCGTGGCGGTTCAGGCCCATGAAAGCCTGGACCGCCTAGCTGGTCGATCAACAATTCGGCCCATGGCCGCGACAGAATATGAAGGGATCCCTGGATGGCCCGCACTCTCAAGACCTTCGGCTCCGCCCTGGCGCTTGCCGCCGCGCTTTCCCTGACCGCTACCCCGGCTATGGCCCGCGACCGCTGGCATCACCGTGATCGCGGCATCGACGCCGGCGACGTGATTGCCGGCGTGCTGATCATCGGCGGGATCGCCGCCATTGCCAGCGCCGCCAGCAATTCCGACCGGGACCGCCGCGACCGCGACTACGATTACGAGCGCGATTATCGCGACCGCGACTACGACTATCGCAACGACGGTTACGACTACCGCCGCGAAAGCCAGGGCCGCTATCCGGCCACGTCAGGCTATCGCAGCGGCGGGATCGACAATGCCGTCGACATGTGTGTCGGCGAGGTCGAGCGCGGCGAGGAACGCGTCGCGAGCGTCGACAATGCATCGCGCACCGGCGATGGCTGGCGGATTTCGGGCCGGCTCGGTGCCGGCGGCGGCTTCAGCTGCTGGATCGATAATGACGGGCGCATTCGCAATATCGAGCTCGGCGGCGGGTACTACGATTCGAGCTACAATGGGTCCGACGATCGGCAATGGAGCGACGATGCCTATGCCGAAGCGCGCTCCCGCAGTCGTGAGCCAGCACCCTACGCCGCGTCGGACGAGTTCGACTATGCCTATCGGGACATCGAAGAGGATCGTGCCGATTCCGGTTATTGATCGCTGGGCGATCCACCTGACCCCTTCGTCGAAGACCTGAGTCCTCGCTTCGTGACATTTGCCGGAGCGGGGGCTAGTCACGCGTGAAACTATCGCCTGCAACAGGATTGACCCCCATGCGCCGCGTGCTCCTCCCGCTTTTCGCTCCCTTGGCCCTGATGGCCGTTGCCGCCTGTTCGCAAGGCGACGATGCGGAAGCAGGTTACGATGCCGCCTCCCAGCTGGACGTCCTGGCCGAGATCGAGATGGCGCCCGACACCAGCTACCTGACCGAAGAGGAGCGGGAGGTCGTCAACCTGCTGATCGAGGCCTCGAAGCTGATGAGCGAGGCCTACAAGCGCCAGCGGCTGCCCGATTACGACGAGGTCCGCGCCGAGGTCGAAGCTTCCGGCGATGCGCTGGCCCTGACCCTGTTCGACCGCAATTTCGGCCCGTGGGACGAGATGGCCGAGCTCCACCCGTTCTGGGGCGACAGACCGATGCCCGAAGGCGCGGGCTTCTATCCTGCCGACCTTACCCGCGAGGAATTCGATGCCTATCTCGCGGCGCATCCCGATGAGCGCGAGCGCCTGCTCGATCCCTATACCGTGGTGAAGCGGGATGGGGCGGGCTTCGTCGCGGTGCCCTATTCGGTCGAATATGCAAAATGGCTCGAACCCGCTGCCGCATTGCTCAAACAGGCGGCCGACCGGACGGGCAATATCAGCCTCAAGACCTTCCTGTCGATGCGCGCCGACGCGCTGCTGAGCGACGATTATTTCGCCAGCGAGCTCGCCTGGATGGACCTTGCCGGCACGCCGATCGAAGTCGCGATCGGGCCGTACGAGGTTTATACCGACCGGCTATACGGTGCGAAGACTGCCTTCGTCAGCTATGTCACGCTCCGCGACCCGGTGGAATCCGCGGCACTCGACCATTACAAGGATTTGCTGCGCGACATGGAGGGCAACCTCCCGATCCCGGACGAGCACAAGAACTTCGCCCGCGGATTCGAAAGCCCGATCGCGGTGACCGACCAGGTCAGGAATGGCGGCGACAACGTACCCGGAATCCAGACCATCGCCTTCAACCTGCCGAACGACGAGCGCGTGCGCGAGGCCAAGGGCGCGAAGAAGGTGATCCTGCGCAATGTGCTCGGCGCCAAATACGAGAAGATCCTCGCCCCGATCGGCGAGCTGGTCCTCGCGCCCGAACAGGCGGCGCTGGTGAGCCGCAAATATATGCAGAATTTCACCCTGTTCCACGAGCTCTCGCACAGCCTTGGCCCGGGCACGATCACCGTGAACGGGCGCACGACGACCGTGAACGACGAGCTGAAGGACCAGTATTCGGCGCTCGAAGAATCCAAGGCCGATGTCATGGGCGTGTGGAACATCCTCTACCTGATGGAGCGCGGCGAACTGCCCGCGGCGGAGAAACCGGAGCTGTTCGCGACCTATTTCGCCGGCATTTTCCGTGCGATGCGCTTTGGCATCGTCGAAGCGCATGGCTTCGGCAACGCGCTGCAATATGGCTATCTGCTCGACAAGGGTGCGTTCCGCTTCGACGAGGCATCGGGCCACTACGTGATCGATGAAGCGAAGATGGAAGCGGGCATCCGCGACCTGCTCCACGACCAGCTGATGCTCCAGGCTTTGGGCGATTACGAGGGCACCAGGGCGTTCTTCGCCAAATGGGCCAGGCTCGACGAGCATGCCGAGGCGGCGATCGCCAGGATGAGCGCGATCCCGGTCGATATCCTGCCGCGTTATCCCGAGCGCATCTGAGGAAGCGCGAATTCAGGCCCTGGGCCTGGCCTTCCTCCGCCGGAACATCAGCACGCAGCCGAGCAGCGCGCCCAACACCGCGAGCGCGGCGAACAGCTGCAGGATCGGATGGCTCATATTCTCGCGCGTCTCCAAATCCATGATGTGCAGCCCCCACATGAAATCATAGGCGCGCCACCACCCGGTGCGCACCGCCATGATCTCGCCGGTCGAGGCGTTCAGATAGATATTGGTCCCGTCGGCGTAATGCGCCTGCCAGGCATTGACGTCGGCCCTCAGATCCATCGGCGAAACGTCCACCGGGAAATAGCGCACGCTTTCAAGCGCGGAATCGCCGATATAGGCCGCCTCAGCGATGCGCCTGGCCTCGTCCTCGATCAGCGGGGGAATGAGCGAGCCGTCGCGCGCGGAGTAGCGGTATTGCCCGCCTTCGGCCTCGGTCACCACCCAGGCCGGCCCGTCGGGCTGGGCGACGAGCCGGACGCTGGTCACCATGCCCATGCGGTTGGGGAACACCAGTTCGGACGTGTCGACCGCCGCAGGGGCTTCGAGCAGGTCCGAACCGCGCACCTCCTCGATCGGCCGTGCGGCCATGAACAGGCCGGTTACGGTCCACATCAGCACCGGAAATCCGACCAGCCAGCCAAGCCAGATGTGCCAGCGGGCGAAGCGTTGCATTGTCTGTTGTAATGCCATCGCAGGGGCTTAGCGCAGGATCAGTCTTTCGCGAAGAGCTGTCCAAGGTCGGCGAAGGCCTTCATCTCGATCGCATTGCCCGAGGGATCGCGGAAGAACATCGTCGCCTGTTCGCCCGGCTGGCCCTGGAAGCGGATATGCGGTTCGATCACGAACTCGGTGCCAGCAGCGGTGAGCCGGTCGGCGAGCGCCTGCCAGTCCTCCAGTTCGAGCACGATCCCGAAATGCGGCACAGGGACATCCTGCCCGTCGACCGGATTCGAGGTGGCATCACCTGCGCTATCGGCCAGGTGCGCGACGATCTGGTGGCCGTAGAAGTCGAAATCGACCCATTCGTCCGAACTGCGGCCTTCGGGGCAGCCGATCACGCCGCCCCAGAACGCGCGTGCCGCTGCCAAATCGTGCACCGGGAAGGCGAGGTGAAACGGGCGGAGAGTCAAATTGCGCTCACATGTGGAGCGGCTTGCCGCGCACCGCCATCGCCGCTTCCTTGAGCGCCTCGGCATGGGTCGGGTGGGCGTGGCAGGTATAGGCGATGTCCTCGCTCAGGGCGCCAAATTCCATCGCCTGTGCGGCCTGCGCGATCATGGTCCCGGCGACCGAAGCAATCATCCACACGCCGAGCACGCGGTCACTTTCGGCGTCGGCGATCACCTTGACGAAACCATCGGTGTCGCGATTGGTCTTGGCGCGGCTGTTGGCGAGCATCGGGAACTTGCCCACCTTGACCACGTGGCCTGCCTCTTTCGCCGCTTCCTCGGTCAGGCCGACTCCGGCGATTTCCGGCATGGTATAGACCACGGTGGGGATCACGTCGTGGTTCACGATCCCGACCTGCCCGGCAATATTCTCGGCTACCGCGATGCCTTCATCCTCGGCCTTGTGGGCCAGCATCGGGCCGGGGATCACGTCGCCCACCGCCCACACGCCGTCGACCTTGGTGCGGAACCTGGCGTCGGTTTCGATCTGGCCGCGCTTGTTGAGCTCGAGGCCGATCGCTCCGAGGTTCAGCCCCTCGGTGTTGGGCCGCCGCCCGATCGCGACCAGCACGCAATCCGCTTCAAGCGTTTCGGCCTTGCCGCCCGAGGCAGGTTCGAGGGTGAGGGTGGCCTTCTTTCCTTTCACCGAAGCGCCGGTGACCTTGGTCCCGAGCCGGAACTCGATGCCCTGCTTGCTGAACAGCTTGTGGGCTTCCTTGCGGACCTCGCCATCCATGCCGGGGAGGATCTGGTCGAGGAATTCGACCACGGTGACCTTCGCGCCGAGCCGCCGCCACACGCTGCCCAATTCGAGCCCGATCACCCCGCCGCCGATCACCACCAGGTTCTTCGGCACGCGGTCGAGCGCCAGCGCGCCGGTGGAATCGACGATGATCCCCTTGTCGTTATCGACTTCGACGCCGGGCAAGGGTGTGACCGAGGAACCGGTTGCGATCACGATGTTCTTCGCGGTGACGCTCTTACCCGCAACCTCGACCGTATGCGCGTCCTTGAAGCTGGCGAAGCCCTTGAGCCAGGTGACCTTGTTCTTCTTGAACAGGAATTCTATCCCGCCGGTCAGCTCCTTGACCGCAGCATCCTTTTCGCTTTGCAGCCTGGCGACATCGATCGTGACCTTGCCGGTCTGGACGCCGAA